>NZ_JBEZNQ010000017.1:0-122614 GCF_040653315.1 Streptomyces sp. NPDC047981
GTGACCAGCCAGGCGATCCGGCGCGGGGTGGCGCGGCTGCCGAGTGCGGGGCCGAGGACGTAGAGCGCGGCGAGGGCTCCGGAGAGAGCGACGCGGCCGACGCGCCCGCGCCGCAGGGCGGCTACGGCTATCCCCAGCCCGGTCAGCCGGGTCAGCCGGGTCAGCCCCTCCCGCAGCCGCTGCCCACGCCCGTGCCTCCGCAGGCGCAGGATCCGGCGCAGCCGCAGGGCGGTTACGGTTTCCCGCATCCGGGTGCCCAGCCCGCCGCCCCCGGGCAGCCGCAGCACGAGGCGCAGCAGCTGCCCCCGCAGGCGGCGCCTGTCGATCCCCGGAGCGGTGCCGGGTGGCCCACTCCTGTCGCGCACGACCAGCGTGAGCGGTCCGTGCCGGGGGCTCCGCTCGGATACACCGCGGCCGTCGAGCTCTCCTCCGACCGGCTGCTGCGCAACAACAAGCAGAAGGCCAAGTCGAGCCGGAACCCCGGCCCCTCCGCCCGCTTCAAGCTCGGTGGGAAGCGCGAGGAGGCCGAGCGGCAGCGGAAGCTCGACCTGATCCGTACGCCCGTCCTGTCCTGCTACCGGATCGCGGTCATCTCGCTCAAGGGCGGTGTCGGCAAGACCACGACGACCACCGCGCTGGGCGCGACCCTGGCCAGCGAGCGGCAGGACAAGATCCTCGCGATCGACGCCAACCCCGACGCCGGTACGCTCGGCCGCCGGGTGCGGCGCGAGACCGGGGCCACCATCCGTGACCTCGTGCAGGCGATCCCGTACCTGCACTCGTACATGGACATCCGCCGCTTCACCTCGCAGGCGCCCTCCGGTCTGGAGATCCTCGCCAACGACGTGGACCCGGCCGTCTCGACGACGTTCAACGACGAGGACTACCGGCGGGCGATCGAGGTCCTGGGCAAGCAGTACCCGATCATCCTGACCGACTCCGGCACCGGTCTGCTCTACAGCGCCATGCGCGGTGTGCTCGACCTCGCCGACCAGCTGATCATCATCTCCACGCCCTCCGTCGACGGTGCCTCCAGCGCGTCCACCACGCTCGACTGGCTCTCCGCCCACGGGTACGCGGAGCTGGTGCAGCGTTCGATCACGGTCATCTCGGGGGTCCGCGAGACCGGCAAGATGATCAAGGTCGACGACATCGTGCAGCACTTCCAGACGCGGTGCCGGGGTGTCGTCGTCGTACCGTTCGACGAGCACCTGTCGGCCGGCGCGGAGGTCGACCTCGACATGATGCGGCCGAAGACCCGCGAGGCGTACTTCCACCTCTCGGCGATGGTGGCCGAGGACTTCGCGCGGGCGCAGCAGGTCCAGGGGCTCTGGACGGGTGACGGCGGTCAGGGTGGCGGCGTGCCGCCGCAGATGGCCCCGCCGGTCCCCGGTCAGCAGATGCCCGGCCAGCCCATGCCGGGTCAGCCGATGCCCGGCCAGCCGATGCCTGGTCAGCCGATGCCCGGCCAGCAGGGTTACGCACCGCAGGGCATGCCCGGTCAGCCGGTCCCCGGTCAGCCCGTGCCCGGTCAGCCGGTCCCCGGTCAGCCCGTGCCCGGTCAGCCGGCCCCGGGTCAGCCCATGCCCGGCCCTGCCGACCCCGGTCAGCAGCAGCCGTACCCGCCGCAGCAGGGTCAGCCGTACGCGCCCCAGCCGTACCCGCAACCCCAGCAGCCCCAGCAGCCCCAGCCGTACCCGCAGGCACCGGGACACCCCCAGCCCTACCCGCCGCAGCAGGAGCAGCCCGGCGCGCCGCAGGGCTGGCAGCAGCCCCCGGTGCAGCCGCAAGCGCAGCCCCAGGCGCAGCCGCAAGCGCCCGTGGATCCGAACGCTCCGGTACCGCAGCCGGGTTGGCCCCAGCAGGCTCAGCAGACGCCTCCGCAGGCTCCGCCAGCCCCTCAGCAGTAGGGCGTCACAGGAGTAGACCAATGAGGCCCCGCACCGGCTCCCCGGTGCGGGGCCTCCTTGCATTACCGCAGCCCACAAGGGGTTTGAGTCATCGTTGACGATGCTTGTCCACCGCTGATAAACCTTCGCTTCATCAGTTGGCGCCCAAGATCCACGACGCGAGGTACGTCCTATGGTCATGGTCACGAAGGTCCCGCCCAGCCCCGCAGCCCCCCGCGGACGCGCTCCCCGACGACTCCCCCGGCTGCTCCTCGCCGCAGGCGTCACCGCCACCACGCTCATGGCCGTCCCCCAGGTCGGCACCCCGTCCGCCGTCGCCGCCGAGGGCGACGCGAAGAGCGGCGGCACCACGCTCACCGTCGCCGTCTCGCAGAGCGTCGACTCCCTGAGCCCGTTCCTCGCCCAGAAGCTCGTCTCGACGAGCATCCACCGGTTGGCGTACGAGTACCTGACCAATTACGACGCGAAGGACGCCAAGCCGATCCCGGGGCTCGCGACCGAGTGGACGTCCTCGCCCGACAAGCTGACCTGGACGTACACGATCCGCAAGGACTCGAAGTGGTCCGACGGGAAGCAGGCCACGGCCGAGGACGCCGCCTGGACCTTCAACAAGATGATGACGGACGAGAACGCCGCCACCGCGAACGGCAGCTTCACGGCCAACTTCAAGAAGGTCAGCGCGCCCGACCCGCAGACGCTCGTGATCGAGCTGAAGAAGCCGCAGGCGACGATGACGGCCCTGGACGTGCCGATCGTGCCCAAGCACGTCTGGGAGAAGGTCGGCGACTTCTCGAAGTTCAACAACGACAAGCAGTTCCCGATCGTCGGCAACGGCCCGTTCGTCATCACGGACTTCAAGGTCGACCAGTACATCAGGATGAAGCCGAACAAGAGCTTCTGGCGTGGCGCACCCAAGTTCGACGAGCTGGTGTTCAAGTACTACAAGGACGGTGACGCGGCCGTCGCCGCGCTGCAGAAGGGCGAGGTGTCCTTCGTACCGAACCTGACGCCCGCTCAGGCCGCCGCCCTGAAGTCCATGAAGAACATCAAGGTCAACGACGCCCCAGGCCGGCGCTTCTTCGCGATCGCCACCAACCCGGGCGCGCGGGCGCAGGACGGCAAGACCTTCGGCAACGGCCATCCGGCGCTGCTCGACCCGGCCGTCCGCAAGGCGCTCTTCCTCGCCGTCGACCGGACCACCATCGTCGACAAGGTCTTCCAGGGCCACGCCGTCGAGGGCGAGGGTTACATCCCGCCCCGCTTCGGCTCGTACTTCTGGAAGCCGAGCGCCCAGCAGAAACTCGGCTACGACCCCGCCAAGGCCGCACAGCTCCTCGACCGGGCCGGATACAAGAAGAACGGCGACGGCAAGCGGACGGGCAAGGACGGCAAGGCCCTGGACTTCCGGATCCTGTGCCACGCCACCGACCCGAACGACAAGGCGATCGGCAAGTACCTCCAGGAGTGGTGGGGCGCGCTCGGCATCGGGCTGAAGGTCGAGTGCCTCGACAACGTCAGCGACCCGTGGATCAAGGGCGACTACGACCTCGCGTTCGACGGCTGGTCGGTCAACCCCGACCCCGACTACGTCCTGTCCATCCACACCTGCGGCACGCTGCCCGCGACCCCGAAGGACACCGGCGCGACCGACAACTTCATCTGCGACCGGCAGTTCGACACGCTCTACGCGCAGCAGGCGGTGGAGTACGACGCCGCCAAGCGGGCGGATCTGGTCAAGCAGATGCAGTCCCGGCTGTACGACACGGGGTACATGAACATCATGGCCTACCCGAACGCCCTCGAGGCGTACCGCACGGACCAGATCAAGTCCATCACGACCATGCCGGAGGCGGCAGGCAACCTCTGGGGCCAGGACGGCTACTGGAGCTGGTGGTCGGCCGTGCCGACCACGTCCGCCGCCGGGTCCGAGTCCGGCTCGGGCGGCGGTTCCTCCACCGGAGTGATCGTCGGCATCGGCGCGGCCGTGGTCGTCGTGGTCGGGTTCGGGATCTTCCTCTCCATGCGGCGCCGCTCCTCGGCCGACGACCGCGAGTAGACGAGCAGAGCCGTGACGACAGCGAGCACACCCGCCGACGTGGCGCGGACCGAACCGGTCCGCGCCACGGACGGCGCCTCCCGTACCGGTACGACGCTCCAGTACCTCCGTTACGTGGCCGGCAAGCTGGGCGGCGCGGCCGTCTCGCTCTTCGCCGTGCTGGTCACCAGCTTCTTCCTGTTCCGGATCATCCCCGGCGACCCGGTCAAGGCGATGACCCACGGCATCCCCACCTCGGCCGAGCAGCTGGCCACCCTGCGGCGCCAGTTCGGCCTCGATCTGCCGCTGTGGCAGCAGTTCACCGACTACTGCGCCAAGGCGCTGAGCGGCGACCTCGGCACCTCGTACCAGTTCCGGGCCCCGGTCGGCGAGCTCATCGCGCAGAAGCTGCCGGCGACGCTGCTGCTGACGGGGGTCGCCGTGGTGCTCTACTCGGCGCTCGGGCTCTGGCTCGGCACCCGCTCCGCGTGGCGCCACGGCGGGCTCGGCGACCGGCTGAACACGGGCGTCGCGCTGACCCTGTGGTCCGTGCCCTCGTTCTGGCTGGGGCTGCTCCTGATCATCGTGTTCTCCGTCGGCATCGGCCCGGTCCCGGGGCTCTTCCCGACCGGCGGCATGGAGTCGGGGACGGGCGCGACGGGCTTCGCGTACGCCCTGGACGTCGCCCACCACATGGTCCTTCCGGTGGTGACCCTGGTGGCGGTCGGCTACGCGCAGACGCTCCTGGTGATGCGCTCCTCGCTGCTCGACGAGATGGGCGGCGACTATCTGACGACCGCGCGGGCGAAGGGGCTGCGCGACGACGTCGTACGGCGCCGGCACGCCGTACCGAACGCGCTGCTGCCGACGGTGACCATGATCTTCATCAACCTCGGCCATGTGGCGGCCGGTTCGATCCTGGTGGAGACGGTGTTCTCCTGGCCGGGGCTCGGCGGGCTCTTCTACCAGGCGCTCAGCGTGCCCGATCTGCCGCTGGTACAGGGCCTGTTCGTGGTCTTCGCGGGCGCGATGATCGTGGCGAACCTGATCGCCGACCTGCTCTATCCGCTGCTCGACCCCCGGGTGGGCCGATGACGTCTCTTGTCTGGGAGCGCCGGCGCGGTTCGGTCTCCCGCTTCTGGAAGCAGTACCGCACCCACCGCGCGGGCCTCTACGGTCTCGCCGGGCTCGCCCTGATCGCTCTGCTCGCGCTGACCGCCCCGCTGACGGTGGGCGCGGACGTGCAGTCGGTGACGAACGCGCCGGGTTCGGCCCTGGAGTCGCCGAGCGCCGAATTCCCGCTCGGGACGGACCAGTTCGGGCGCTCGCTGCTCGGGCTGCTGATCTGGGGCGCGCGGATCTCGCTGCTCGTCGGGCTGCTCGCGGCGGTGCTCTCGGTCGCGATCGGCACCCTCGTCGGGATCATCGCCGGGCACTACGGCGGCTGGTTCTCGACGGTCGTCATGCGGATCACCGACTGGTTCCTCGTGATGCCGACGCTCGTCCTCGCGATCGTGCTCGCGACGGTCATGTCCCGTTCGATGTGGACGGTGATCCTCGCGATCGGGGTCACCAGCTGGCCGACCACGGCCCGGCTCGTCCGCGCGCAGACCATCGCGGTGGAGTCCCGGCCGTACATCGAGCGGGCCACGGCCCTCGGCGGCGGGCACGGGCACATCATGAGCCGGCACGTGCTGCCGAACGTGATGCCGCTGGTGCTCGCCCAGACCACGCTCGGCATCTCGACCGCGATCCTCACCGAGGCGACCCTGGCCTTCCTCGGCCTCGGCGATCCGACGGTGGTCTCCTGGGGCGGCATGCTCCAGGACGCCCGGGAGGCGGGCGCCGTGTCGTCCGGCCACTGGTGGTACCTGGCCCCGCCCGGGATCGCGATCGCCCTGGTCGCGCTCGCCTTCACGCTGTGCGGGCGGGCGGTCGAGTCCGTGCTGAACCCGAAGCTGGGGGTGGGGCGATGAGCCTCCTGGAGGTACGGAACCTGAGCGTGACGTACGGCTCGGGGGCGGGCGACGTCCCCGCCGTGCGGGGCGTCGACCTCACCCTGGCCGCCGGGCAGAAGCTCGGGGTCGCGGGCGAGTCGGGGTGCGGCAAGTCGACGATGGCGCTGGCGCTGCTGCGGCTGCTGCCCGCCTCCGCGCGGCTGAGCGGCCAGATCCTGCTCGACGGCGAGGACGTCCTCGCCATGAAGTGGGGGCGGCTGCGGGCGGTGCGCTGGGCGGGCGCGTCGATCGTCTTCCAGGGCGCCATGCACTCACTCAACGCGGTGCGCCGGATCGGCGACCAGATCGCCGAACCCCTCCTCGTACACGGGCGTCCGACACCGGCGGCGGCCCGCAAGCGGGTCGGCGAGCTCCTGGAGCACGTCGGTCTGCCGGCGGCGCGCGCGGCGGCCTATCCGCACGAGCTGTCCGGCGGTCAGCGGCAGCGGGTGATGATCGCGATGGCGCTCGCCTGCGATCCGCGGCTGATCGTGGCGGACGAGCCGACGACCGCGCTCGACGTGATGATCCAGGCACAGATCCTGCGGCTGATCGAGCGCCTGGTGGCCGACGACGACATCAGTCTGCTGATGATCAGCCACGACCTGGCGGTCCTCGCCGACACCTGCGACCGGCTCGCGGTGATGTACGCGGGGCGGGTGGTGGAGGAGGGCCCGGCGCGGGCGGTGTACGACGCGGCGGAGCACCCGTACGGGCGGGCGCTGTCCTCGGCGTTCCCGCGGATCGGCGACCCGGCGTCCCGGCGGGCGCCGCGCGGGCTGCCCGGCGATCCGCCCGACCCGGCCGACCTGCCGGGCGGGTGCGCGTTCCATCCGCGCTGCCCGGTGGCGGTGGCGGACGTGTGCGGGACACGGGACCAGGAACTGCGGGACGCGGGCGCGGGGCGCCGGGCTGCCTGCGTACATGTGGGGAGCGGCTCATGAACCCGTTGACACCGGACGGCGCGCCGTCGGGCGCGGGGGCGTCGGCGGCCGGTGCGTCCGTGGACGGAGCGTCGGGCGGCGGTGCCTCGGTGGATGGTGCACCGGGCAGCGGTGCGTCGGGCGGCAGTCCCTCGGCGGACGGTGCACCGGGCGGCGGTGCGTCGGTGGGCGGTGCGTCGGTCGCCACCGAGGTTCCCGCGTCGGAGGCCGTTCCGCTGCTGTCGGCGCGCGGGCTGCGCGTCACCTTCCCGGGGCGGCGGGGCGCGCCCGCCGCGCGCGCGGTGGACGGGGTGGACCTGGACATCGGCCCCGGGGAGATCGTGGCGCTCGTCGGCGAGTCGGGGTGCGGCAAGACGACACTGGCGCGCTCACTGCTCGGGCTCGTGCCGCCGACGGCCGGCGCGGTCGCCTTCGCCGGTGAGCCGCTGGCGTACACCTCGCGCGCGCTCAAGGCCTACCGCAGGCGGGCGCAGCTGGTCCTCCAGGACCCGAGCGGCTCCCTGAACCCGCGGCACACCGTGTACGACGCGGTGGCCGAGGGGCTGCGGATCCACGGGTACGCCGGGGACGAGCGGGCGGCGGTCGCCGAGGCGCTCGCGCGGGCCGGGCTGCGCCCGCCGGAGCGGTTCTTCCTGCGGTACCCGCATGAGCTGTCGGGTGGTCAGCGGCAGCGCGTCGTCATCGCGGGCGCGCTGGTCCTCCAGCCGGAGCTGATCGTCGCGGACGAGCCGGTGGCCTCGCTCGACGCGTCGGTACGGGGCGAGATCCTGGCGCTGCTGCTACGGCTCAGGGACGAACTGGGGCTCTCGGCGCTGGTCGTGACCCACGACCTGGGGCTCGCGTGGAACATCGCGGACCGGGTGGCGGTGATGTACCTGGGCCGGATCGTGGAGACCGGGACGGTGGAGTCCGTCCTGACGGCGCCTCGGCATCCGTACACCCGGGCCCTGTTGTCGGTGCTGCCCGAGTCCGAGGGCGCCCCGGTGGTCCTGACGGGCGAGCCGCCGGACCCCACCCGTATCCCGTCCGGCTGCCGCTTCCACGCCCGCTGCCAGGTCCTCGCCTCGGGTGAGGCGGCCCCGGTGGCGGACCGTTGCCGCACCGAGGACCTGCCGGTCCTCCCCGGTGGCGGCGTCCGGGGCGTGGCCTGCCACTGGGTGCGGGAGGCGGGCGCGCAGGGCGCCGGATAGGGCCCCTGGCACGCGCCCGGCGGGCCTCCTCGTGCGACGAGACCCGCCGGGCGGTGGGGCGAGTGCGGCTCGTCCCGTGTCAGTGGCCGGGGGCCGCGGGCTTCGCCGCCGCCGGGGCGGCCGGGGCCGGCTCGGCCGCCGCCGGGTCCGCGGGCTTGGCGGCCGCGGCATCGGCCGGCTCGGCCGCGGCCGGGTCCGCCGGCTTCTGGGCCGTGCTGGTGCTGGTGGCCGCCGGAAGGATCTCGCAGCCATTGATCGACGTCCGGGTCGAGACCGACTTCACCCGGCAGTCGTCCTTGCCGACACCGGCGTCGACACTGCCCCAGTGGCTGCGCTTGGGCCGACCGTGACCGGTCGGGGCCGACCGGCCGCCGAGCGGGCCGGGCGTGTGGCCGGGGCACCGGTGGTCGACAGCAAGGCGGGCCGATGGCCGCCCACCGCGACCCGGCGGTCTTCGACGACCCGCACAAGGTGGACTTCGATCGGGAGGGCACCGGCCATGTCTCCTTCGGCCACGGGCCCCACCACTGCATGGAATCCGAGGTGATGATCTCCACGCTGCTGCGGCGCTGTCCGGAGCTGCGGCTCGCGGGTCCGGCCGAGGAGACGGTGTTCCAGTACAAGGGCCTGATCCTCGGCCCGAGGGAGCTGGTCGTCACCCGGTGACGCGGCGGGCGCCTCGCACGGGCGGGGCGCCTCAGCTCTTCGCGTCGTACGCCCCGGTGAGTTCGCGACAGCGCTCCACATCCCCGGCCATCGCCGTGAGCAGGTCGTCCAGGGTGTCGAACTTGAGCATGCCGCGTACGTACGCCAGGAAGTCCACGGCCACGTGCAGGCCGTACAGATCGAGGCCCTCGCGGTCGATGGCGTACGCCTCGACGGTCCGCTCGGTGCCGTCGAACTGGGGGTTCGTGCCGACCGAGATCGCGGCGGGCATGCGCTCCCCCGCGGCGGTCAGCCAGCCGGCGTACACGCCGTCGGCCGGGATCGCGGTGTGCGGGAGGGTCTCGACGTTGGCCGTCGGGAAGCCGAGCTCGCGGCCACGCTGCGCGCCCCGGACGACGATGCCCTCCACGCGGTGCGGGCGGCCCAGGATCTCGGCGGCGCCCTCCACGTCGCCCTCGGCGACCAGCCGGCGGGTGAGCGTGGAGGAGAACGGGTCGCCGCCGCCCGCCGTACCGCTCACGAAGAGGTCGATGACCTCGACCTCGTAGTCGTAGGTGGCGCCGAGCTCGGTGAGGAAGCCGACGTTGCCCGCGGCGCGGTGGCCGAAGCGGAAGTTCGGTCCCTCGATGACGGCCTTCGCGTGCAGCTTGTCGACGAGGACCTTCACGATGAAGTCCGCCGGGGAGAGCTGCGAGAACTCGGCCGTGAACGGCAGGACGAGGACCGCGTCCACGCCCAGCTCCGCCATGAGCTCCGCGCGGCGGGGGTGCGGGGCGAGCAGCGGCGGGTGGCTGCCGGGGCGGACGACCTCGGAGGGGTGCGGTTCGAAGGTGACGACGACCGAGGGGACGCCCAGTTCACGGGCGCGTTCGACGGCCCGTCCGATGATCAGCTGGTGTCCGCGGTGCACCCCGTCGTAGGAGCCGATGGTGACGACGCTGCGCCCCCAGTCCTGGGGGATGTCCTCCAAGCCACGCCAGCGCTGCACTGTGACCGCTCCTCGTCCGCCTGTTCGCCGATTAAGCAGGTCTAAGACTGCCATGCCCACGGCCGTCGGCCCGCATCGGCATGGATCTGCCGAGCCGCTCGACCGTGCGGCGGGTGCTGGGACCGACGACGACGGCCCAGTCGTCGGGTGCGGCGGCCAGCCACCCGGTCAGGAGGTCGGCGAACGCGGGGACCTCGCGGGCCAGCTCGACGAGAGCGCGGTCGAGGCGGGTGGCGCCCTCGGGCGTGCGGACGAGCAGCAGTCCCGTGCGATGGACCAGCTCGCGGGAGCGGACCTCGGGGCGCCGTTCGCAGTCGAGGGCGGCGGCCCTCAGCAACGCGTCGAGGACGCTCGGATCCCGTGCGGCTCCGTACCGCTCGTGGTCGAGGAGTACGTCGAGGAGTTCGGTGCGCATCAGGCGGGAGGCGCCGGTGCCGGGGGCGGCGAGGACCGGGGCGAGTGCGCTGCGGACCTGGGCGGGACGGCCCCGGATCAGCCCGCAGACCAGGGGGAAGAGGACGGCCCGGGCGGCGGGCCCGTGTTCGAGGCGGCGGTCGACGAAGGCGGCGGCGTGCCGGGCGCCGTCGGGGTGGCGGTCGATGTAGGCGCGGACCAGGTCGGCGGCACGGCGGGCGAGGGCGGGGGTGGTGACCTCGGCGAGCGCCCGCAGCACGGCCCCGGCGTCCTCGCCCGGGCCGTGCAGCCGGGCCCGGAGGGCGGCGAGGACGGGTTCGGGGTGGGCGGCGAGCGCGGTGGTGAGCGCTTCGGCGGGGACGCGGGGGTCGGTCAGGGCGCGGGGCAGATGGCGGGAGCGGGTGTGCGGGTCGCGGACGAGGAGGCCGAGGGCGGCGCCGTGCAGGGCGGCGTCGGCGGGGCGGGCGAGCAGCGCGAAGGCGGCGTAGCGCAGGAGTTCGCGGTCGGGCCCGGTCGTCGCGTGCACGGCGACGAGGGCGCCGTACGTGGCGGCGGCGGCGCGGCGGGCGGGTCTGCCGTCGTCGTGGGCCCAGCGGTCGACGGCCCGGCAGAGGGCGGCCGGCTCGTCCTCGGCGAGCGCGGCGAGCAGCCCGTCGGCCAGCGGGTGTGCGGTGGCGACGAGCGCCTCGCACAGGTCGTCGACGGCGAGATGGCGGTGGGTGTGCAGCAGGGCTTGGGCGGCGGTACCGACGGTGGCGTGCGGGGCGGCGCCGAGGGCACGGCCGTCGCCGAACCAGCGGCAGAGCAGCGGCTGGACGCCCCGCGGCTCGGCGACGAGCCGTTCGGCGACGACGTCGAGGAACCGGGGCGCGGTGTGCGTGCCGGGCGGCGGGTCGGCGGGCACGATCCGCCGCAGCAGATCGAACCGCTCCCCCTCCCCGACCCGCAGCGCCGCCCAGAACTTGGGCCCGAAGAGGACGGAGGGGGCGGGGTCGCCTGCCTGGGCGGGCTCGGCCGAGGGGGACGGGCCGGTGGAGACGGCTGAGGCAGGATGGGCGGGGTCGGTCGAGGGGGACGGGCCGGTGGAGGCAGCTGAGGCGGGGTGGGCAGGCTCGGCCGAGGGAGACGGGCCGGTAGAGGCGGCTGAGGCAGGGTGGGCGGCCGGGTCGAGGTCGGCGGCCGGGTAGGCGGCTCTCGCGACCGGTCCGTGCCGCGGAGCGGGGATGGTCGCCGGAGCAGGGACGGTCGCCGGACCCGAGGCGGTCGCCGGACCGGAGGCGTTCGCCGGACCGGAGGCGGTCGCCGGGCCGGGAGTGGGCGGCAGGGCGGCACCGGGCGCCCGGCCGGGGACCCCCGCCACGCCGGGCGCGGGCGGTCGGCCGCCCAGGTGGTCGGCCAGGTGGCGGAGGGTCGGCAGGTAGGGCCGGGGGTCCGGGAGGCCGAGCAGGGTTCGGTGCAGGAGCCGGGAGGCCCACCAGGCTGCTTCGGTGGCCGTCCGGCCGTCCGCGCGGAGCCGGTCGAGCGCCTCGACCAGGTCGGTCAGCCGGTGCCCGAGCCGGTCGGCGCCGTGCTCGCGGTCCATCAGGAGGAGGGCCTGGACGACCGGGCCGATCCGGTGGCGCGGTACGGGGAGGGGGTCGGGGGTCGCGGTCGTGTGCGGGGTGCCGGGGCGGGCCGGGAGGCGCACCGGCGCGCCCTCGCCCCGGCGGTGCACCAGCGCGCGCAGGGCCGCGTCGACGTCCAGATGGGCGCCCTGGATCCAGTCGGCGATCTCCTCGTGGCCGAAGCGGTAGCCCGCGCCCGCCGGGACGAGGAGCCCCTCGGTCAGGACGGCGGAGGCCCAGCCGGTCCGCCACGGGAAGACCTCCTCGAAGGAGCCCCGGTCCAGCTCCCCCTGCCCGGGCCCCAGACACCGGCGGGCGGCCTCGTGGACCCGGCCCGCGACCCGCGCCGCGAGCCGGCGCACGTCGGCGCCGCGCGGGACTGGGCGGGTGCCCGCGGCGATCCGTACCGCGATCCGCAGGCACATCAGGGCGAGATGGGCGCCGAAGACCTCCTCCCGCCCCGGCCTGCCGGGCGCTCCTCCGGGCACGGCCGCCCGCACCTCGGCGAGCAGCCGCAGGACGAGCGGGTGCCGGGCGTCGTCGGCGGCCAGATCGCCCACGGCGAGCCCGTACCGCTCGCGGGCGAGCGCCGCCTCGTCCTCGGTGAGGTCGCCGAGCGCCACGGCACGGTGCGTGGCCGCCGCGGCGTGCGGGCGGGCGGCCCCCTCCCAGAACTCCGGGCGGCAGCCGAGGAGCAGCCGGCCGCCGTGGTCGCGGAGCCAGGCTTCGGTGCCCGTCGTCCAGGCCTGGAGCCGTCGGGCCAGGGCGGGGGGCATCTCCTCCGGGCCGTCGAGGACGACCAGGAGGGGGCGGCCCGCCGTGCGCGCGAGCGCGGCGGCCCGTTCGGGGGTGGCGGTCGACATGTCGGCATGGACACCGGAGGCGGTGACGATCCGGCCGGCCTGCCGCAGGGCGCGGCCCACGGCGTCGGCGACCGAGGCGTCGTCGGCGCGCAGGTCCGCGCCGCGCAGCCAGACCGTGGGGGCGGGTTCGGGGCTCCGGGCCCGCTCGGCGCAGTGCGCGGCGAGGGCGGTGGTCCGTCCGGTGCCGGGCGCGCCGACGAGGGCGAGGACCAGGGTGTCGGACGCGGTGAAGGCCGTGAACTCCCGGGCGCAGTCGGCCCGTTCGACCGGCGGTGGCCACGCCGACCGACTGCCCGCGCCGTCGGCGGCTCCGGCGGCTCCGGCGGCTCCGGCGGCTTCGGTGGCGGAGGCGTGGGCGGTCGCGGTCGCCGTGGCGGTCGCCGTCAGTTCCAGGACGCCCGCCAGGTTGAGTTCGCGGCCGTAGCAGGGCGCGGTCGCCGCGTTGCGCCTCAGCAGCTCGGCCAGTGGGCCCACGGGCGGCAGGGGCAGCGCGTATCCGGCGGCCCGGTGGTCGCCGTGGAGCGCGGTGCCGAGGACGCCGAGGACGGCTCCGGTCTCCGGGTCCACGACGGGCCCGCCGGTGGCCTGCCCGCCGAGCCGCAGGGCGTCGGCGCCCTCGGTGCCGATGGCCAGCTCCCAGGCCTCCCGGCCCAGGGCCTGCCGCCTGCCACCGGTGGCGTCCGTGACGGGTGCCGTGCCGAGCACCCGCGCCTCCCGCCAGCCGTGCGCCGCGATCCGTACGTACGTCCCGGCCTCGATCTCGGTCCGCGCCGAGACCGGCAGCGGACGGACCCCGATCCCCTCGGCCCGCAGCAGGGCGAGGCCGGATCCGGGCAGCAGGGTGACGGCGTCGCCCTCGGCGACCCGGTCGGACGCTCCGGGGACCCGCAGCAGGATCCGCGCGAGTCCGTCCACGGCCTCGTGGCTGGTGACGACCGTCCCCCGGTCGTCGGCCACGAAGCCCGTCCCGCGGGGGCGGCCCGCCGGATCGCAGATCCGTACCAGCGTTCCGAGGTCCCCGCTTCCCATGGTGTCGACGGTAGGTCGGCGGTGATCACCGCGAGAACCACACCGGCCGAACGCGCCCCCAAGCGCTCCCCCGTTTCACTCCGAGCGCCTGCCCGATGGAGTGAAAACGACGATCGGAATGGATAACACTCCTCTGGGGGAGGGGAACGTGGGGCGGCACGCATGCGTGCCGCCCCACGAAATACGCCGCGTGATCACTCACCGCGTGATCACACAAATGACGCGCCCGAGCCTCAGCCGAACACGGCCAGACTCTTCGCCTTGCCCTTCTGGTCCTCCACGAGCGCCAGCAGCCGCCCGTCCGGACCGAAGACGGCCACCGGCCCCGCGGGGTACGACGGCATCTCCAGGCGTACGCCGTTCAGCAGCAGCCGGGCCCGCTTCTCGTCGACGTCCCAGCGCGGGAACGCCGCCGAGGCCGCGTCGGCGACCGGCATGACCGTCAGCTCCTCCTGGAGCTGGTCGAGGGTCCTGGCCGCGTCCAGCTTGTACGGGCCGACCCGGGTGCGCCGCAGCGCGGTCAGATGACCGCCCACGCCGAGCCCGGCGCCCAGGTCGCGGGCGAGCGCCCGGATGTACGTACCGGAGGAGCAGACCACCGAGACGACCAGGTCCACGACCTGCGTGCCGTCCTCGGCGACGGCCTCCCGGACGTCGTACACCCGGAAGGAGGAGACGGTGACCGGCCGCGCCGGGATCTCGAACTCCTCGCCACCGCGCACCCGCGCGTACGACCGCTTGCCGTCGATCTTGATGGCGGAGACCTTCGACGGCACCTGCATGATGGCGCCGGTCAGCTCGGCCACGCCCGCGTCGATCTGCTCGCGGGTGACCTTCGACGCGTCCACCGACGCCGTGATCTCGCCCTCGGCGTCGTCGGTGATGGTCGTCTGGCCGAGCCGGATCGTGCCGAGGTACTCCTTCTCGGTCAGCGCCAGGTGACCGAGCAGCTTGGTCGCCCGCTCCACGCCGAGGACGAGGACGCCCGTCGCCATGGGGTCGAGCGTTCCCGCGTGGCCGACCCGGCGGGTCTTGGCGATCCCGCGCATCTTGGCCACGACGTCGTGCGAAGTGAAGCCCGACGGCTTGTCGACGATGACAAGCCCGTCGGGCGTCTTCCCTGCGGTGCTCATCAGGCGGTGGTGCCCTCTTCGTCCTCGTCCTCGGGCTTGCGGTACGGGTCGGCCCCGCCGGCGTACGTCGCCCCGGAAGAGGCCTCGCGCACGGCCGCGTCGGAGGCCCGCGCCTTGTCGAGGAGGTCCTCGATCGTCTTCGCGGTCTCGGGGAGGGCGTCCGCGACGAAGGTCAGCGTCGGGGTGAACTTCGTCCCCGCCGCGGCACCCACGGCGGACCGGAGGATGCCCTTGGCGCTCTCCAGGCCGGCGGCCGCGCTGGCCCGCTCCTCGTCGTCGCCGTAGACCGTGTAGAAGACCGTGGCCTCCCGCAGGTCACCGGTGACGCGGGTGTCCGTGATGGTCACGTGCGTACCCAGGCGCGGGTCCTTGATGCCGCGCTGCAGCTTCTCGGCGACCACCTCCCGGATGAGGTCCGCCAGCTTCTTCGCCCGCGCGTTGTCGGCCACTGGTCCTTCTCCTTCTTTGCCTTGCTCATTCAGTCTTCATCAGTGTGGAGCCTGCGTCGCACCGACAGCAGCTCCACCTCGGGCCTTGCCGCGACCAGCCGCTCGCAGCGGTCCAGCACGTCCGACACGAACCCCGCGTCCCCGGCCACCAGAGCGACCCCCAGACGGGCCCTGCGATGGAGGTCCTGGTCGCCCACCTCTGCCGCGCTCACGGAGAACTTGCGCTGGAGCTCGGCGACGATGGGCCGGACGACGGAGCGTTTCTCCTTCAACGAATGAACATCGCCGAGGAGCAGATCGAAGGACAGAGTCCCCACGTACATGCGGTGCCGGATGTCCCGCCGGTTCGGGTTCGATGGCCTGCCACGCCGTCGCTTGGCAGGAACACCAGAACCGTACACGCAACGGCCGGGGCCGATCGACGGAATACTTTCCCGCCGACCGGCCCCGGTACTACCGCTGCCGTCAGGCGCGCGGCTTCTCGCGCATCTCGTACGTCGCGATGACGTCGTCGATCTTGATGTCGTTGAAGTTTCCGAGGTTGATACCGCCCTCGAAGCCTTCGCGGATCTCGGTGACGTCGTCCTTGAAGCGGCGCAGACCGTGGATCGTGAGGTCCTCGGCGATGACCTTGCCGTCGCGGACGAGGCGCGCCTTGGTGTTGCGCTTGACCTCGCCGGAGCGGATGAGGACACCGGCGATGTTGCCCAGCTTGGACGAGCGGAAGACCTCGCGGATCTCCGCCGTACCGAGCTCGACCTCCTCGTACTCCGGCTTGAGGAGGCCCTTGAGCGCCGCCTCGATCTCCTCGATGGCCTGGTAGATCACCGAGTAGTACCGGACGTCGACACCCTCGCGCTCCGCCATCTGCGCCGCACGGCCGGCAGCCCGGACGTTGTAGCCGATGACGATGGCGTCGGAGCCCATGGCCAGGTCGATGTCGGACTCGGTGACCGCACCCACACCGCGGTGCAGGACACGGATGTCGACCTCTTCGCCGACGTCGAGCTGGAGCAGCGAGGCCTCGAGAGCCTCGACCGCACCGGACGCGTCGCCCTTGATGATGAGGTTGAGTTCCTGGACCAGACCGGCCTTGAGCACCTTGTCGAGGTCCTCGAGGGACACCCGGCGGACGCGCTTGGCGAAGGCGGCGTTGCGCTCACGCGCAGCGCGCTTCTCGGCGATCTGACGCGCCGTACGGTCCTCGTCGACGACCAGGAGGTTGTCGCCGGCACCCGGCACGTTGGTGAGACCGAGCACCAGGACGGGAGTCGACGGGGCCGCCTCCTCCACGTTGTTGCCCTTGTCGTCGAGCATCGCCCGGACACGGCCGTACGCGTCGCCGACCACCACGGTGTCGCCGATGCGCAGCGTTCCGCGCTGGACGAGGACGGTCGAGACCGCACCCCGGCCGCGGTCGAGGTGGGACTCGATCGCGATGCCCTGCGCGTCCTGGTTCGGGTTGGCCCGCAGGTCGAGCGAGGCGTCCGCGGTGAGGACCACGGCCTCGAGCAGGGAGTCGATGTTGAGACCCTGCTTGGCGGAGATGTCGACGAACATGGTGTCGCCGCCGTACTCCTCGGCCACCAGACCGAACTCGGTCAGCTGACCGCGGACCTTGGTCGGGTCGGCACCCTCGACGTCGATCTTGTTGACCGCGACGACGATCGGCACGTCGGCCGCCTTGGCGTGGTTGAGCGCCTCGATCGTCTGGGGCATCACACCGTCGTTGGCCGCCACCACGAGGATCGCGATGTCGGTCGACTTCGCACCACGGGCACGCATGGCGGTGAACGCCTCGTGACCCGGGGTGTCGATGAAGGTGATGGCCCGGTCCTCGTCGTTGACCTGGGTCGTGACCTGGTAGGCACCGATGTGCTGGGTGATGCCACCGGCCTCGCCCGCGACGACGTTGGTCTTGCGGATGGCGTCGAGCAGTCGGGTCTTTCCGTGGTCGACGTGACCCATGACGGTGACGACCGGCGGACGGGAGACCAGAGCCTCTTCGCCGCCCTCGTCCTCGCCGAACTCGATGTCGAAGGACTCGAGGAGCTCGCGGTCCTCCTCCTCCGGCGAGACGATCTGAACGGTGTAGTTCATCTCTTCGCCGAGCATGGTCAGCGTGTCGTCGGAGACGGACTGCGTCGCCGTGACCATCTCACCGAGGTTCATCATCACCGCGACGAGCGACGCCGGGTTGGCGCCGATCTTCTCGGCGAAGTCGGTGAGGGACGCACCGCGCGACAGGCGAATGGTCTCGCCGTTGCCGCGAGGCAGCATCACGCCGCCGACCGACGGGGCCTGCATGGCCTCGTACTCCTGGCGCCTCTGACGCTTCGACTTGCGACCGCGACGCGCGGGACCACCGGGACGACCGAAGGCACCCTGCGTGCCACCACGGGCACCGGGACCACCGGGACGGCCACCGAAGCCGCCGGGACGACCGCCGAAGCCGCCGCCACCGCCGCCGGGACCACCCGGACGACCGCCGCCGCCACCGGGACCGCCGGGACGACCGGCGAAGCCGCCGCCGCCACCACCGGGACCGCCCGGACGGCCGGCGAAGCCGCCGCCACCGGGACGACCGCCGCCGCCACCCGGACGACCGCCGGGGCCACCGGGGCCACGACCGCCGGGGCCACCACCGGGACGCGGGCCGGCAGCGGGACGCTGCGGCATCATGCCCGGGTTCGGACGGTTACCGCCGGGCGCGCCGCCCGGACGGGGAGCCTGCGGACGAGGCATGCCACCGGGGGTCGGACGGGGACCGCCCTGACCCTGGGGACGCGGGGCGCCACCGGGGCCGCCCTGCGGACGCGGGGCACCCGGAACGGCACCGGGGCCGCCGGGACGGGGGGCGCCGCCACCCGGACGGGGCGCCTGCGGGCGCGCCATTCCGGTGGAGCCACCCGAGGTGAAGGGGTTGTTGCCCGGACGCGGACCGGCCGGACGGGCACCGCCCGGACGCGGAGCGCCCTGGCCCTGCGGACGCGGGGCACCCTGGCCCTGCGGACGCGGCGCGCCCTGACCCGGACGGGCCGGACGCTCGCCGGTGGGCCGGGGGCCCGGGGTGGCGCCACCGGGGCGCTGACCGGCGGCCGGAGCCGACGGGGGCGCGCTGAACTCGGGGGCGGCCGGAGCCGGCGTGACCGGCTTGGGCGCGGGCTTCGGGCCCGGGCGGGGGCCCGAGGCGGCCGGAGCCGGAGAGGGGGTGCTGCTCGCGGGGGCCGCCGGCGTGACCGGGGCGGCCGGGGCCGCAGGCGCGGCGGGGGCCGGCTTGGGGGCCGGTGCGCCGGGCTTGGGGGCAGCGGGACGTGCCGCGGCGGCCGGAGACGGCGCCGCGGGCTTCGCGGGGGCGGCCTTACGAGGCGCGCCAGGCTTCGCAGCGGTCTTGCCGGCGCCACCGCCGGGACCCTGCAACGCATCAGTCAACTTGCGCACGACCGGCGCCTCGATCGTCGAGGACGCCGAACGGACGAATTCACCGAGTTCTTGGAGCTTGGCCATGACGACCTTGCTCTCCACACCGAACTCCTTGGCGAGTTCGTATACCCGGACCTTAGCCACTTCGCTCCTTTTAGGTCCGGTTACCGCCGGACCGTCGCTACTTCATGGGCGTACTCATCGCGTACTCATCGAGTGCTCATCGCAATCTCGACCTACTTCCAACTCGCGAGGTACCTGACCGCACGGTGTTCCGTGCCGTACTTCTTCTTACAAAGTGAGCTGCTCTGCCAGCAACGCCGTTTCGAGCGGCCCCTGGACCTTGAAGGCCCTCGGGAACGCCCGGCGGCGGACCGCCAGGTCGAGACAGACCGAGGCGGGGTGCAGATACGCACCCCGGCCGGGCAGCGTACCGCGATGATCGGGGACGCATGCGCCCTCGACCGCCACGATGCGCAGCAGATCGCTCTTGGCCGCTCGCTCCCGGCATCCCACACAGGTTCGCTCAGGGCACGCGCGGGCTTGCGTCCGGCCAGACACGCTTAAGTCTACCTCCCCGTAACGACCTCACCCGTTTGGGGCAGAAATCGAACGGTCGTCTGTCGTGATCTCGCCGTCGCACAACGTGACGACGGCGGGATTCATTCCTCGGGGCCCTCCCGGGCCCCCTCGCAGCGCGCGCTCAGTCGCGGGCGGGCGCGTCCTCGGCCGGGTGCTCGGTGTCCGGCCGGATGTCGATGCGCCAGCCGGTGAGCCGGGCGGCGAGACGGGCGTTCTGGCCCTCCTTGCCGATCGCCAGCGACAGCTGGTAGTCCGGCACCGTCACCCGGGCGGAGCGGGCGGCCAGATCGACGATCTCGACCTTGGAGACCCGGGCCGGGGAGAGCGCGCTGGCCACCATCTCGGCCGGGTCGTCGGACCAGTCGACGATGTCGATCTTCTCGCCGTGCAGCTCCGCCATCACGTTGCGCACCCGGCTGCCCATGGGGCCGATGCAGGCGCCCTTGGCGTTCAGGCCCGAACGGGTGGACCGTACGGCGATCTTGGTGCGGTGGCCGGCCTCACGGGCGATCGCCGCGATCTCGACGGAACCGTCGGCGATCTCGGGGACCTCCAGGGCGAACAGCTTCTTCACCAGATTGGGGTGCGTGCGCGAAAGGGTGACGGACGGGCCGCGGACACCCTTGGCGACCCGGACGACGTACGTGCGCAGCCGCAGACCGTGCGTGTACTCCTCGCCCGGCACCTGCTCCTGCACCGGAAGGATGGCTTCCAGCTTGTCGTCCAGGCGGACGAGGACGTTCTTCGGGTCCTTGCCCTGCTGCACCTGTCCGGCGACGATGTCGCCCTCACGGCGGGCGTACTCGCCGAAGGTGACGTCGTTCTCGGCGTCCCGCAGCCGCTGCTGGATGACCTGGCGGGCGGTGCTGGCCGCGATCCGGCCGAAATCCGACGGCGTGTCGTCGAAGTCCTTGGGCTCCTGGCCCTCCTCCAGCTCGGAGGGGTCCTCCTTCGCCCACACCGTCACATGACCGGTCTGCCGGTTCAGCTCCACGCGCGCGTGGCGGCGGGCCGAGGGGGTGCGGTGGTACGCGATGAGGAGGGCCGACTCGATCGCCTCGACCAGCATCTCGAAGGAGATCTCCTTCTCCTGTGCCAAGCCCTTCAGGAGCTTCACGTCGATGTCCACGGCTACGCCTCCTCTTCCTTCTTGTCCTTGCGGTTGAACTCGATCTCGACACGCGCCTTGGCGATGTCCGCGAACTCGGCCCTGCGGGCGGTGGGCTTGCGCCCCTTCACGCCCGGCACCTCGAGGTCGACGCCGGTCTCGTCCACGGCGAGGATCCGGGCGACGAGCTCGGCGCCGTCGGTCAGCTGCAGCTTGGCGAGGCGGCCGGTGGCGCGCACGTAGTGGCGGGGCTCGGTGAGCGGGCGCTCCGCGCCCGGGGTGCCGACCTCGAGGGTGTACTCCCCCTCGCCCATCGCGTCGGTCTCGTCCAGCGTCGCCGAGAGCGCGCGGCTCACATCGGCGACCTGGTCCAGGTCGGCACCTTCGTCGGAGTCGACGACCACGCGCAGCACCCGCTTGCGCCCCACGGAGGCCACCTCGATCTCTTCGAGGTCGAGTCCCTGCGCGGCGATGAGCGGCTCAAGGAGTGCTCGCAGCCTGTCGCTCTGGGTGGTGCTCATCCGGGTGACTCCTCGGCCGCGTGTGCTGTTGTGGGTTTCGTCGCGTGTCAGACCAAAGGGTATCCGGTCGCGGGGGGTGTTGCCGTCCACGGGCCCGGGGGCCGCGGGTACGCTCGCCTGCGGTGATCTTCGAACGGGCCGAGGGAGTGAATGTGGGGCGCACGGGGACCGTGGGCAGGCGCGCGCTCCTGGCCGCCGGGGCGGTGACGCTGGTCGGCTGCACCGCCGAGAGCGGCCCCGGGCGGCCGAGGAAGCCGAGCGCGGACCAGCTGGCGGCGCGGGCCGAAGCGGCGCTGCGGCGCCGTTCGGCGGCGACCAGCCGGACCCTGCTGGAACGTTACGACGCGGTGCTCGCCGCCCATCCGGTGCTGACCGCGCGGCTGACCCCGCTGCGGACGGCGGTGGCGGCGCACGCCGCCGCGCTCGCGGAGGGCGCGGAGGCCCTGGACGCCTACGGCCGCTCCGGGAGCGGGGCGACAGCCGGCCCGCCCGACGCGGCGGGGAACGGGACGGACGGGGACGCGACGGCCGACGGCGCGCCCGGGGACGCCGGGCAGGCCGGGGACGCCGGGAGCGCCGGAAACGCCGCTCCTTCGGCCGACACCCGGTCGGCCGATCCGGGCGACGCGCGGACCGCGACACCCGCCGCCTCCGCCCCTGCGACCCCCGCGCCGCCCCCCGTACCGGCCGATCCGGCGCTCGCGCTCAAGGACCTCGCGGCGCTCGCGCGGCGGACCGCCGACGCGCACGGGGCGGCCCTGCTCGGCGCCCCGCCCGAGTACGCCCGGCTGCTCGCCTCCGTGTCGGCCTCCGGCGCCGCACACGCGTATCTGCTGACCGAAGGAGGCCGGGCATGAGCGCCCTCGAAGCGGCCCGGGCGGCGCTCGCCGCCGAGCACGCGGCGGTGTACGGGTACGGGGTCGTCGGCGGCCGGATCGGCGCCGAGCGGCGGGCGGAGGCGATGGCCGCGCACGAGGCGCACCGGGCCAGGCGCGACGCCCTGCGCAGGACCGTGCGGGACCTGGGGGGTGAGCCGGTCGCCGCGGCGGCCGGCTACGAGCTGCCGTTCGCGGTGCCCGACCCGGCCGCGGCCGTACGGCTCGCCGCCGTCCTGGAGGACCGGGTGGCCGGGGTGTACTCCGACCTGGTCCGGGCGGCGGAGGGGCCGCTGCGGCGGGACGCCGCCGCCGCGCTGCGCGAGGCGGCGGTCCGGGCCGTCCGCTGGCGCGGCACCGACGTAACCTTTCCTGGGCTCGCCGAGCGGGTGTGACACGGGCCGGAAACGGCCCCGACCAGGCTTTCGTACTGCAGAAGGAACAACGCACGCATGGCTTTCGAACCGCCGCAGCGACTGGCGCGGACGCTCGGCGAGACGTACGGGGACGCGGTCGCGGCCGAGTGGCTCGGGAAGCTGCCCGAGCTCGCCCTGACCACGGTCGAGCACGCCTCCCTCGACGTCGAGCGGGTGATGGCGCCCGGCGGGCGCAGCAGCCTGGTGGTGCTGGTGCGGCGCGCCGACGGCTCCCCCGCCGCGCTGAAGATCGCCCCCGAGGCCGCACGTCCCGACCTGGAGCGGGACGCGCTGGCGCACTGGGACGGCTGGGGCGCGGTGCGGCTGCTCGACGCGCCCGAGGACGGTTCGCTGCTGCTCGAACGGCTGCACCCCGAGGTGTCCCTGCGGTCGCTGCCGGAGGCGAAGGCGCTCCTGGAGGCGGCGGGCACGGTACGCAGGCTGTGGGTCGAGCCGCCCGCCGGGCACGGCTTCGAGACGGTCGCCGAGCGCACGGCCCGGCAGGCGACGGCGATGGACCCCTACCGCGCCGATGCCGAGACGGCCGCGCTGACCGCCGCCGCGCTCGATGTGCGCGAGGAGCTGGTCGCGCTCCCCCCGGAGACGCTGCTCCTGCACGGGAACTTCCGGCAGGGCAAGGTGCTCGGGGGTGACCGGGCGCCGTGGCTGGCCGTGGGGCCCGAGCCGCTGGTCGGCGAGCGCGCCTACGACCTGGCGCGGCTGGTACGGGACCGGGTCGAGGACCTCGTGGCGGCCTCCGCCGGGGCTTCGGCGGCCCGCCGGCGGGTCAACCGTCTCGCGGACTCACTGGAGGTGGACCGGGAGCGGCTGCGCGGCTGGACGCTGTTCCGCGCGGTCGAGTCGGCGACGCGGGCGCTGACGGCGGGCCGTCGGCAGGACGCGGAGCTGCTCCTGGAGTTCGCGGGCTGGCTGTAGGGGAATACCTTTGCTGTAAGGCTCGGCTCGGACCTTTGGGGGCCGTGATGGTCGAGGAGCTTCTGGCGGCGGCTGCGGCGACCGGCGTAGCTGTCGTGGTGTACGTGGGCGCGGCAGCGCGCGTGGTGAAGCAGTACGAGCGGGGCGTGGTCTTCCGCTTCGGCCGGCTCCTGGGCGAGGTCCGCCCGCCGGGCTTCACGATGATCCTTCCGTTCGTGGACCGGCTCCACAAGGTGAACCTGCAGATCGTGACGATGCCGGTGCCCGCGCAGGAGGGCATCACGCGGGACAACGTGACGGTGCGGGTGGACGCGGTCGTCTACTTCAAGGTGGTGGACGCGGCCGAGGCGCTGGTGCGGGTGGAGGACTACAAGTTCGCGGTCTCGCAGATGGCGCAGACCTCGTTGCGGTCGATCATCGGCAAGAGCGATCTGGACGACCTGCTCTCCAACCGGGAGAAGCTCAACCAGGGCCTCGAGCTGATGCTGGACTCGCCGGCGATCGGCTGGGGCGTGCAGATCGACCGCGTCGAGATCAAGGACGTGTCGCTGCCGGAGACCATGAAACGGTCGATGGCCCGGCAGGCGGAGGCGGACCGGGAGCGCCGGGCGCGGGTGATCAACGCGGACGCGGAGCTGCAGGCGTCGAAGAAGCTGGCGGAGGCGGCGAGCGTGATGTCGGCGGAGCCCGCGGCGCTGCAGCTGAGGCTGTTGCAGACGGTGATGGCGGTGTCGGCGGAGAAGAACTCGACGCTGGTGCTGCCGATCCCGGTGGAGCTGCTGAGGTTCCTGGAACGTGCGGCGCCCGCGCCGGGCGAGAGCGCGACGCCCCGGCAGGAGGCCCTGCCGGGTGTCCCCGCCGTGGAGGACCTGGCCCTTCCGGAGCCCCCGCTCCCCCTGGACGAGACGCTGACGGGCGCGCCCGTGGAGCCGTTCCCCCGGGACGAGGCGGCGTGACGCCACGCGGGGGCGGGTGCCCGAAGGCGCCCGCCCCCGCGTGTCCCGCTGTCAGGCGCTGAGGCGGGCGATCGCCTCGTCGACCGTGAGTTCCTCGCGCTCGCCCGTGCGGCGGTCCTTCAGCTCCAGGACGCCCTCGGCCGAGCGGCGGCCGGCGACGAGGATCTTCGGGACGCCGATGAGTTCCGCGTCGGTGAACTTGACGCCCGGGGAGACGCCCGCGCGGTCGTCGACCAGGACGCGCAGGCCCGTGGCGCGCAGCTTCTCGGAGACTTCCAGGGCCAGTTCGGTCTGGAGCGCCTTGCCCGCGGCGACCACGTGCACGTCGGCCGGGGCGACCTCGGCGGGCCAGCACAGGCCCTTGTCGTCGGCGGACTGCTCGGCGAGTGCGGCGACGGCGCGGGAGACGCCGATGCCGTACGAGCCCATGGTGACGCGGACGGGCTTGCCGTTCTGGCCGAGGACGTCGAGCTTGAGGGCGTCGGCGTACTTGCGGCCGAGCTGGAAGATGTGGCCGATCTCGATCGCGCGGTCCAGCTTCAGGCCGGTGCCGCACTTGGGGCACGGGTCGCCCTCCTGGACGACGACCACGTCGACGTACCGGTCGACCTCGAAGTCACGCCCCGCGACGACGTTCTTCGCGTGCATGCCCTCCTTGTTGGCGCCGGTGATCCACGCGGTGCCGGGGGCCACGCGCGGGTCGGCGATGTACGTGACCTTCTCCAGGCCCTGCGGGCCGACGTAGCCGCGGACGAGGTCGGCGCGCTCGGCGAAGTCGGCCTCGGTGACCATCTCGACGGCGGCGGGGGCGAAGTGCTCCTCGACCTTGCCCAGGTCGACCTCGCGGTCGCCGGGCACGCCCACGGCGATGATCTCGCCGTCGACCTTCACCAGGAGGTTCTTGAGGGTGGCGGAGGCCGGGACGCCGAGGGAGGCGGCCAGGGTCTCGATGGTCGGGGTGTCGGGGGTGGGGATCTCCTCGGCGGCGGGGACCGCGGAGCCGTCGACCGGCTGGAGGTCGTAGGAGATCGCCTCGGTGTTGGCGGCGAAGTCGCAGTTCGGGCAGTCGGCGAAAGTGTCCTCGCCGGCCTCGGCCGGGGCGAGGAACTCCTCGGACTTCGAGCCGCCCATGGCGCCGGCGGTGGCGGCGACGATGCGGTAGTCGAGGCCGAGGCGCTCGAAGACGCGCCGGTAGGCCTCGCGGTGCAGGGCGTAGGACTTGGCCAGGCCCTCGTCCTCCGTGTCGAAGGAGTACGAGTCCTTCATCAGGAACTCGCGGCCGCGCAGGATGCCGGCGCGGGGGCGGGCCTCGTCGCGGAACTTCGTCTGGATCTGGTACAGGATGACCGGCAGGTCCTTGTAGGACGAGCACTGGTCCTTCACCAGGAGGGTGAAGATCTCCTCGTGGGTGGGGCCGAGGAGGTAGTCGCCGCCCTTGCGGTCGTTCAGGCGGAACAGCTCGGCGCCGTACTCGTCCCAGCGGCCGGTGGCCTCGTAGGGCTCACGGGGCAGCAGGGCGGGGAGGGAGACCTCCTGGGCGCCGATGGCGTCCATCTCCTCGCGGACGATCCGCTCGACGTTGGCGAGGACCTTCTTGCCCAGGGGCAGCCAGCTCCAGATGCCGGCCGCGGTGCGACGGACGTAGCCGGCCCGGACGAGGAGCTTGTGGCTGAGGACCTCGGCGTCCGCCGGGTCGTCGCGCAGCGTCTTCGCCATCAACTGGGACATGCGCTGGACCGGTGCGTTGGCCATGGTTCTCGTACTCCTGCCGGAAACTGGGTGATGGCTAGGAGGTTAGCCGGGCGGCCCGCGCGGGCGGAAATCAGTTCCCGTTCGCGGCCCGTCGCGGCAGTGGGAGGCCCATTCACGGCGTAGGGGCGCGGGGCGCTCGGACGGCATCTCCCCGGGGCGACCCCCGGACCCCCGGGCAGGGCTCACCGCCGCGGCAGCGGCAGCGGGGCGCCCATCACGGCGTACGGGCGCGAGGCGCTCGGACGGCATCCCCCGGGGGCGACCCCCGGACCCCCGGGCAGGGCTCACCGCCGCGGCAGTGGGAGCGGGGCACCCATCACGGCGTACGGGCGCGGGGCGCTCGGGAAGTGGACCTGGCGGGCGAGGTCGATGTAGCCGAGGGAGCGGTAGAGGCCGCGGGCGGGGCTCTCGGTGTCGATGGCGGAGAGGATCGAGCGGGGCAGCTTCGACTGGTCGGTGATGGTGGTGATCAGCTCGCGGCCGACGCCTCGGCCCTGGTGGCCGGGGTGAACGTGCAGCTCGGTGATCACGAAGGAGTCGTCGAGCCAGTCGACGGTGCCGTTGGCGCGGAGGTACGGCTCGACGATGCCGGACCACCAGTGGGCGCGGTCGTTGGGCATCCCGTACACGAAGCCGACCAGCCGGCCCGAGTCGGCGATCGCGCCGTACGCGCGGGCGCCGGGGTTCTGGAGGTGGCGCAGCACGATGTGGCGGCGGACGACGACCTCGTCCTGACTCAGTCCGAAGGCGACCGCCTGAACGGCGAGGGCCTCGTCGACCCGTTCGGCGAGGTCGATCGGTCCGATCCTGACGTGGGTCGCGGCGTCATCCATGCGCCGCACCTTACAAGCGCTCCAGAACGTGTGCTTCGGAACAGGACGCTTCAGAACAGGACGCTCATGAAGGCGCCGACCTCGCGGAAGCCGACGCGGCGGTACGCGGCCCGGGCGGGGGTGTTGTAGTCGTTGACGTACAGGCTGACGACGGGGGCGACGTCGGCGAGCGCGTAGCGGAGCACGGCGGCCATGCCGGTCTCGGAGAGGCCGCGGCCGCGGTGTTCGGGGGCGACCCAGACGCCCTGGATCTGGCAGGCCTGGCGGGTCGCGGCGCCGATCTCCGCCTTGAAGACGACCTTGCCGTCCTCGACGCGGGCGAAGGAGCGGCCGGTGCCGACGAGTTCGGCGACGCGGGCCTGGTAGAGCAGGCCGCCGTCGCCGGCCATCGGGGAGATGCCGACCTCCTCGGTGAACATGGCCACGCACGCGGGCATGATCAGCTCCATCTCGTCCTTGCGGACGCGGCGGACGAGCGGATCGGCCTCGACGGTCGCGGAGGGCGCCTCGGTGACCATCAGCGGCTGGTGGCCACGGATGTCGCGGGCGGGGCCCCAGCTGGGCTCCAGGAGGCTCCAGAGCTGCGCGGTGGGCTCGGCGGGGCCGACGATCGAGGAGCAGCGGCGGCCGGTCCTGCGGGCGCGGTCGGCGAAGGCGCGGACGGCGTCGGGGGTGGCGCAGATGGGGACGAGGTTGGCGCCGGAGTAGCACAGCGAGCGCAGCCGCCCGTCGGTGTACCAGCCCCACATCTCACCGCCCAGACGCCACGGGTCGAGTCCGGCGGCCTGGACGCGGGCGGTCACGAAGGCGTTCTCGACGGGGGCGCTCTCCAGGACGGCGAGCGCGGCGCCGAGGTCGGCGGGTTCGAGGACCCGGGTGGTGGTCTGCGTCAACACGAGGGGGCCTCACCATGCGGTCTGCTGATTCTCCGCACTGTACCTGGCGCGTCGGGGAGGCGGCGGGCGAGCGACGGGGAGCCCGCCCGGAGAGCGGGGACGAGGCGCCGGGATGCGGCGAGGCCCCGGCGCTGGTGCGGCGGGGCCTCGTGGCGTGCGTGCGGGGTGGGGTCAGACGCCGATGGCGACCGTCGGCTCGCCCGAGGTGACGCCGTCCTTCTCCATCTGCTCGGCGATCTTCAGCGCCTCCTCGATGAGGGTCTCGACGATCTTCGACTCGGGGACGGTCTTGATGACCTCGCCCTTGACGAAGATCTGGCCCTTGCCGTTGCCGGAGGCGACGCCGAGGTCGGCCTCGCGGGCCTCGCCGGGGCCGTTGACGACGCAGCCCATGACGGCGACGCGCAGCGGGACCTCCATGCCCTCGAGGCCGGCGGTGACCTCTTCGGCGAGCTTGTACACGTCGACCTGGGCGCGGCCGCAGGACGGGCAGGAGACGATCTCCAGGCGGCGCGGCTTGAGGTTCAGCGACTCCAGGATCTGGTTGCCGACCTTGACCTCCTCGACCGGCGGCGCGGAGAGCGAGACGCGGATGGTGTCGCCGATGCCCTCGGAGAGCAGCGCGCCGAAGGCGACGGCGGACTTGATGGTGCCCTGGAAGGCGGGGCCGGCCTCGGTGACGCCGAGGTGCAGCGGGTAGTCGCACTGGGCGGCGAGCTGGCGGTAGGCGTTGACCATCACGACCGGGTCGTTGTGCTTGACCGAGATCTTGATGTCGCCGAAGCCGTGCTCCTCGAAGAGGGACGCCTCCCAGAGGGCGGACTCGACGAGCGCCTCGGGGGTGGCCTTGCCGTACTTCTTCAGCAGCCGGGCGTCGAGCGAGCCCGCGTTGACGCCGATCCGGATCGGCGTGCCCGCGTCCTTGGCGGCGTGCGCGATCTCCTTGACCTTGTCGTCGAACTGCTTGATGTTGCCCGGGTTGACACGGACGGCCGCGCAGCCGGCGTCGATGGCGGCGAAGACGTACTTCGGCTGGAAGTGGATGTCGGCGATCACCGGGATCTGCGACTTCCTCGCGATCGTCGCGAGCGCGTCGGCGTCGTCCTGCGTGGGGCAGGCGACGCGCACGATCTGGCAGCCGGAGGCGGTCAGCTCGGCGATCTGCTGCAGGGTGGCGCCGATGTCGGAGGTCCGGGTCGTCGTCATCGACTGGACCGAGACGGGTGCGTCGCCGCCGACGGCCACGGTACCGACCTGGATCTGGCGGCTCTTGCGCCGCTCGGCGAGCCGGGTCGGAACGGACGGGATACCGAGAGAGATCGCGGTCATCAGCTGTACAACCCCAAGGTGTGGTTCATCGGGCTCAGGTCTTCGAGGTTACCGCCCCCGCGGTGGGCGGCCGGACACCCCGGGGGTCCGGCCGCCCGAGGGTCACGTCAGCTTCACCGGATTGACGATGTCCGCGGCGAGGACGAGCAGGGTGAAGCAGACGAACACGCCCGCCACGACGTACGCGGCCGGCATCAGCTTGGCCACGTCGAACGGGCCCGGGTCGGGGCGCCGGAAGATCCGCGCCGTGTGACGGCGGACGGACTCCCACAGGGCGCCGGCGATGTGACCGCCGTCGAGCGGGAGCAGCGGCAGCATGTTGAACAGGAACAGCGAGACGTTGAACATCACGAGCAGCTGCAGGAAGAAGACCAGCCGGGTCTCCGCCGGTGCCTCGATGCTCATCAGCTCGCCGCTGATGCGGGCCGCGCCGACGACGCCCACGGGCGAGTCCTGCTTGCGCTCGCCGTCGCCGAAGGTGGCGTCCCAGAGGTCCGGGATCTTGCCGGGCAGGGCGAGGACGGACTCGAAGCCGGCCTGGAGCTGGTCGGTCATCCGGGAGGCGGACTCGCCGAAGGTGAGCGGGACGACCTCCCGGCCGGACTCGAAGCCGAGGTAGCCGGCGGAGACGTACTGCGCGGGCTGCACGACCCGGCCGTCCGCGTCCTTCTTGAGGACCTTGTTCTCCAGGAGGGTGGCCTTGAGGTCCACCTCCTTGCCGTCGCGCAGCACGGTGACCGTGGCGGCCCCGGTGGTGGCGCGGATGCGGTCGGAGAGGGTGTTCCAGTCGGTGACGCGCTCGCCGTTGAAGGCGACGATCCGGTCGCCCTTGAGCAGGCCGGCCGCCTTGGCCGGCGAGGGCCGGTCGGTCGACGTGCAGGTGTCGCGCTTCTCGCTCTGGTCGATGACGCAGTTGGTGACGCCCGCGACCTTGGTGGTCTGGGTCTCGAAGCCGACGGCCATCGCGCTGCCGAAGAAGAGCAGGACGGCGAGGATCAGGTTCATGAACGGGCCGGCGAACATCACGATGACGCGCTTCCACGGCTTGCGCGTGTAGAAGAGCCGCTTCTCGTCGCCGGGCTGGAGCTCCTCGAAGGAGGCCTCGCGGGCGTCCTCGATCATGGCGCGCCAGGGCGAGGTGGAGCGGGCCTCGATCCGGCCGTCCTTGCCGGGCGGGAACATGCCGATCATCCGGATGTAGCCGCCGGCCGGGATGGCCTTGATGCCGTACTCCGTCTCGCCCTTCTTCCGGGACCAGATCGTCGGGCCGAAGCCGACCATGTACTGCGGCACGCGGATGCCGAAGAGCTTGGCCGTGGAGAGGTGGCCGAGCTCGTGCCAGGCGATGGAGACGAGCAGCCCGAACGCGAACAGCGCGATGCCGAGGAGCGTCAGAAGTACGGTCATGCGCGCGCCTCCGCGGTCGCCTTCGCAGCCTGTGCTGCCAGTTCCCGGGCCCGGGCCCTGGCCCAGGTCTCCGCTTCAAGGACGTCCGACACCGTGAGCGGGGTTCCCCGGTCGGGGGTGCCGTGCTCGGTGACGACTGCCGTGACCGTATCCATGATTCCGTTGAACGGCAGCCTCCCGGCGAGAAACGCCTCGACGCACTCCTCGTTCGCCGCGTTGAAGACGGCGGGCGCGGTGGAGCCCAGCTCGCCGACGTGCCGGGCGAGGCCGACGGAGGGGAAGGCCTCGGTGTCGAGCGGGAAGAACTCCCAGCTGGAGGCCTTGGTCCAGTCGAAGGCGGGTGCCGCGTCCGGGACGCGCTCGGGCCAGCCGATGCCGAGGGCGATCGGACCGCGCATGTCCGGCGGGGTGGCCTGGGCGAGGGTGGAGCCGTCGGTGAACTCGACCATGGAGTGGACGTACGACTGCGGGTGGACGACGACCTCGATGCGGTCGAAGGGGATGTCGTAGAGGAGGTGCGCCTCGATGACCTCCAGGCCCTTGTTCACCAGGGTCGCGCTGTTGACCGTGATGACGGGGCCCATGGCCCAGGTCGGGTGGGCGAGCGCGTCCTCGCGGGTGACGTGGGCCAGCTCCGCCCGCGTACGGCCGCGGAAGGGGCCGCCGGAGGCGGTGACGACCAGCTTGCGGACGTCGGCACGGGTGCCGGCGGCGAGCGCCTGGAAGAGGGCGGCGTGCTCGGAGTCGACCGGGATGATCTGGCCGGGCTCGGCCAGCGCCTTGACCAGCGGGCCGCCGACGATCAGCGACTCCTTGTTGGCGAGGGCGAGGGTGCGGCCGGCTTCGAGGGCGGCGAGGGTGGGCGCCAGACCGATGGAGCCGGTGATGCCGTTGAGGACCGTGTGGCAGGGCGAGGCGGCCAGCTGGGTGGCCGCGTCGGGCCCGGCGAGGATCTCGGGGAGCGCCGCGCCGGGGCCGTAGAGCGCGGTGAGCGCCTCCCGAAGCTCGGCGGCCTTGTCCTCGCGGGCGACGGCCACCGCCCCGACGCGCAGCCGGTGGGCCTGCTCGGCGAGCAGCTCGACCCGGCCGCCGGAGGCGGCGAGGGCGGTCACCCGGAAGCGGTCGGGGTGGCGCAGGACCAGGTCGATGGCCTGCGTGCCGATGGACCCGGTGGAGCCGAGGACGACGATGTCCCGGCGGCCTTCGGTCGGATCGAAGACCAGGTGCGGGTCGGCGAGAGGAGAGGGGCGGTCGCTCATGCCCCCATTCTTGCCGCAAAGACCGCGCGCCCTTCACCGGGTGCGGGTGAACGCTCCGAAGGCGGCGCCGAAGACCTGGTGGAACGCGGGGAACGTCTTCCGTACGCAACCGGGGTCGTCGAAGGTGACGCCCGGGGTGCGCAGCGCGGTGACGGCGAAGGACATGACGATCCGGTGGTCGCCGTGGGTGGCGATCTCGGCGGGTCCGGTGGGGGTGCCCGGCAGGATCTCGATCCAGTCGGGGCCGGTGGCGACGGTGACGCCCAGGCGGCGGAGGTTCTCGGCGCAGGCGTCGAGGCGGTCGCACTCCTTGACGCGGGTGTTGGCGACGTCCTCGATGCGGACGGGCCCGTCGGCGAAGGGCGCGAGGGCGGCGAGGGTCGGCATGGTGTCGGAGATGTCGCGCATGTTGACGGTGAGCCCGCGCAGCCGGCCGGTGGAGCGGACGGTGGTGGCCGCGTCGGTGATCTCCACCTCGGCGCCCATCCGGCGCAGGACGTCGACGAAGCCGAGGTCGCCCTGGAGGGCGCCGGTGCCGAGGCCGGGGACGGTGACCTCGCGGCCGGGGGTGGGGTCGAGCGCGGCGGCGGCGAAGAAGTAGGAGGAGGTGGAGGCGTCGGGCTCGACGGCGTAGGTGGTGGCGGTGTAGCCGGTGGGCGCGACGGTGTACGTACGCCCCTCGTGGCCGTCCCGGGCCACGGTGACGTCCGCGCCGAACGCGCGCATCATCGCGAGGGTGATCTCGACGTACGGCTCCGAGACCAGGTCGGTCACGGTGATGGTGAGGCCTTCGGCGGTGAGCGGGCCGAGCATGAGGAGCGCGGTCAGGTACTGGGAGGACTGGCCTGCGTCGAGCGTGAGCGCACCGCCCTTGATCCCGGCGGCGTGCACGGTGAGGGGGTGGTGACCCTCGCGCTCGTGGTGGCGGAGGTCGACGCCGAGGGCGCGCAGGGCGGTGGTGAGGGGGCCGAGGGGGCGGCGGCGCATCTGCGCGGAGGCGTCGAAGCGGTACGTGCCGTGGGCGCCGGCGGCGGCGAGCGTGGGGAGGAAGCGGGCGGTGGTCGCGCCGTCGCGGCAGTAGACGTCGGCCTCGTCGGCGGCGGGGCCCTGGGGGCGCCCCTGGATGTGCCAGGCGTCGGCCTCCTGCCGGACCTCGTACCCGAGGGCCTTGAGCCCTTCGGCGAAGCCCTCGGTGTCGTCGGAGACGAGCGGCCGCAGGAGCGTGCTGGTCCCGTCGGCCGCGGCGGCGAGGAAGAGCGCGCGAGCGGTGACGGACTTGGAGCCGGGGATGTCGATGACGGTCACGGGCCCATGGTGCCGTGGGCCCGAGCGGTGGGCGTTTCCCGTCCGGCCCGTGGACGGGGGCGGGGGGTGAGGGGTGGGGGGTGAGGGGCACCGCGCCTGGGGGAGGGGGGCGAGCGGGAGCGGCAGCGTGCCCGGGGGTCGGGGGGACGAGCGGCTCGTCCCCCGGGTTCGGGGGACGCGCGGCACGGCCCCCGGGTTCAGGGGGACGCGCGGCACGGCCCCCGGGTTCAGGGGGACGAGCGGCACCGCGCGCCCCCGGGTTCGGGGCGACGAGCGGCACGGCCCCCGGGTTCGGCGGACGAGCGGCACCGCGCCCGGGGGTGAGGCTCCGGGCGCGGTGGGCTCGTCGCTACGGGATCTTGCGGTGGGCGTTCTCCTGGGTCGACGGGCCCGGGGTGGCGTCGGCGATCCAGGGGCCGTCGCCGCTCGGGTCCACGATCCCCGCCTCCAGCCACTCGTACCGGCCGGCCAGGACCCCGTCCACGACCCGGCGGTCGAGGTCGTCCGTGTTGGACCAGAGGCGGCCGAAGAGCTCCTCCACGCGCAGCCGCGCCTGGCGGCAGAACGCGTCCGCCAGCGCGTGGGCCTCGCGGCCGTGCGGGTCGCCCGAGGACCGCAGCCACTCCGCCCGTACGCAGGCCGCGCTCATCGCGAAGAGCTCCGCCCCGATGTCCACGATCCGGCCGAGGAACGCCTGCTTGAGCTCCATCCGGCCCTGCCACCGCGACATCGCGTAGAACGTCGAGCGGGCGAGCTTGCGCGAGGTCCGCTCCACGTACCGCAGGTGCGTCGCCAGGGCGCCGAACTCCGCGTAGGAGGTCGGGAGTTGTCCGGGTCCGGCGACCAGCTTCGGCAGCCAGCGGGCGTAGAAACCGCCCGCTCGCGCGCCCGCCTTCGCCTTGTCGCCCAGCGACTTGTCCGGGTCGATGATGTCGCCCGCCACGGCGAGGTGCGCGTCGACCGCCTCGCGCGCGATCAGCAGGTGCATGATCTCGGTCGAACCCTCGAAGATCCGGTTGATCCGGAGGTCACGGAGCAGTTGCTCCGCCGGGACCGCCCGCTCGCCGCGGGCCGCGAGCGAGTCCGCCGTCTCGTAGCCGCGCCCGCCCCGGATCTGGACCAGCTCGTCGGCGATGAGGCAGCCCATCTCGGAGCCGTAGAGCTTCGCGAGCGCCGCCTCGATCCGGATGTCGTTGCGGTCCTCGTCGGCCATCTGGGAGGAGAGGTCGACGACGGCCTCCAGGGCGAACGTGGTCGCCGCGATGAAGGAGATCTTCGTGCCGACCGCCTCGTGCCGGGCGACCGGCTTGCCCCACTGCTCGCGTACCGCCGACCACTCACGCGCGATCTTCAGCGCCCACTTCCCGGCGCCGACGCACATCGCGGGGAGCGAGAGCCGGCCGGTGTTCAGGGTGGTGAGCGCGATCTTGAGACCGGCGCCCTCGGGGCCGATGCGGTTGGCCGCGGGCACCCGGACGCCGTGGAAGCGGGTGACGCCGTTCTCCAGGCCGCGCAGCCCCATGAAGGTGTTGCGGTGCTCGACGGTGACGCCGGGCGAGTCCGCCTCGACGACGAAGGCGGTGATGCCGCCCCGGTGGCCCTCGGACTTCGGCACCCGGGCCATGACGACGAGCAGGTCGGCTACGACCCCGTTGGTGGTCCAGAGCTTGACGCCGTCGATGACGTAGCCGTCGTCGCCGTCCGGTACGGCGGTGGTGGCGAGCCGGGCCGGGTCGGAGCCGACGTCCGGCTCGGTGAGGAGGAAGGCGGAGATGTCGGTGGTCGCGAGGCGCGGGAGGTAGGCGTCGCGCTGTTCCTGCGTACCGAAGATCTTCAGTGGCTGCGGTACGCCGATCGACTGATGCGCCGAGAGCAGGGCGCCGATCGCGGGGCTCGCGGAGCCCACGAGGGCGAGCGCCCGGTTGTAGTACACCTGGGTGAGACCGAGGCCTCCGTACTTCGTGTCGATCTTCATCCCGAACGCGCCGATCTCCTTGAGGCCGGTGACGACCTCGTCGGGAACGCGGGCCTCGCGTTCGATCAGCCGGCCGTCGATCCGCGTCTCGCAGAAGTCGCGCAGCTTGGCGAGAAAGGCCTCGCCGCGCCGTACGTCCTCCTCGGAGGGGAGCGGGTGGGGATGGATGAGGTCCAGGCGGAAGCGGCCGAGGAACAGCTCCTTGGCGAAGCTGGGTTTGCGCCAGTCCTGCTCGCGCGCTGCCTCGGCGACCTGCCGGGCCTCGCGTTCCGTGACCTTGGGCCGCTGGGTGGGTGCGGACATGAGGAGCTCACCTCGCCGCTCGTCGGATGCCTTTGTGGCTACTGTCCGTGGTACCCGATTCCGGGCGGTACGGAAAGACGAACGGCGACCGGACGACAGGGCGCGGGGCGCTCCTGGTGGCGCGCTCCTGACCCGCCCCTGGGAGAATGCGGCGACCACGGGAGGGGAACATGATCATTGCGGTGGCTCTCGGAGCCCTCGTGCTCGCCGTCGGCGGGTGCGTGTGCGTGGTGTGGGCGGATCGCGGCGGGGCGCGCTGGGTGCGCGGCGTGGCGGCGGTGACCCTGGCGGCCGGAGAACTGGCGCGCCGTCCGGGCAAGGGCGGAGGCGGCCGGAACCAGGGTGACTCGGACGCCCTCGGCGACTGAGCGGGCTGCTGCGGGCGTGCCGGACGCGGCGGGCCCGCCCCTGACACACGAGGACGGCCGGAGCCCCCGCACAGTGGGCTCCGGCCGTCGGCTTGTGTGCCGTACGGGTTACAGCGCCAGGCCCGTGAGGACCAGGACGCGCTCGTACGTGTAGTCGTCCATGGCGTACTTGACGCCCTCGCGGCCGACGCCGGACTTCTTGGCGCCGCCGTACGGCATCTGGTCGGCGCGGTAGGACGGGACGTCGCCGATGATCACGCCGCCGACCTCGAGCGCGCGGTGGGCGCGGAACGCGGTCTGCAGGTCGTGGGTGAAGACGCCGGCCTGGAGGCCGAAGTCCGAGTCGTTGACGGCGGCGAAGGCCTCGGCCTCGCCGTCGACCTTGGCGACCGTGAGGACCGGGCCGAAGACCTCGGCGCGGGCCAGGGTGACGTCGGCCGGGAGGTCGGCGAGGACGGTCGGGGCGTAGGTCGCGCCCTCGCGGCCACCGCCGGTGAGCAGCTTCGCGCCGCCCTTGACGGCCTCGTCCACCCAGGACTCGACGCGCTTGGCGGCGTCCTCGTTGACCAGCGGGCCGACGTCGGTGGCGTCGTCCGCCGGGTCGCCGGTGACCTGGGCCTCGACGGCCGCGACGATCTTCGGGACGAGGCGGTCGTAGACGGCCGCGTCGGCGATCACGCGCTGCACGGAGATGCAGGACTGGCCGCCCTGGTAGTTGGAGAAGGTGGCGATACGGGTCGCCGCCCAGTCCAGGTCCTGCTCGGACGCCCAGTCGCCGAGGACGACGGCGGCGGCGTTGCCGCCGAGCTCCAGGGTGCAGTGCTTGTGCGGCACGGACTCCTGGATGGCGTAGCCGACGGTGTCCGAGCCGGTGAAGGAGATGACCGGGAGGCGCTCGTCCTTGACGAGGGCCGGCATGCGGTCGTTCGGCACGGTCAGGATGGACCAGGAACCGGCCGGGAGGTCGGTCTCGGCCAGCAGCTCGCCCAGGATCAGGGAGGAGATCGGGGTGGCCGGGGCCGGCTTGAGGATGATCGGGGCGCCGACGGCGATGGCCGGGGCGACCTTGTGCGCGCTGAGGTTCAGCGGGAAGTTGAAGGGCGCGATGCCGAGGACGACACCCTTCGGGATACGGCGGGTGATCGCGAGGCGACCGACGCCACCGGCCTCGGTGTCGAGGCGCTGGGCCTCGCCGCCGTTGAAGCGGCGGGCTTCCTCGGCCGCGAAGCGGAAGACGGAGACGGCACGGCCGACCTCGCCGCGGGCCCACTTGATGGGCTTGCCGTTCTCGGCGGAGATCAGCTGGGCGATCTCCTCGGTGCGCTCGGCGAGCCGCTTCGATACGTGGTCGAGGGCCGCGGCGCGCACGTGCGCCGGGGTGGCGGCGAACTCGTCGACGACGGCGTGCGCGGCGGCGACGGCCTCCTCGACCTGGGCCTCGGTGGGCACGCTGACCTTGCCGACCAGTCGTCCGTCATAGGAGTTCGTGACGTCGAAGGTGGCCTCGCCGGTGGCCTCGCGGCCGGCGAGCCAGAAGGCGTGGGTGGCAGTCATTGCGTCCCGGCCCTTTCGTATCGGGGGTGCGAGCGATTGCTCTCGTGCCACGTTAGGGCGAAGCGGGCGGGCGGTGGTTTGTGCGGTGTGGAGTGGTGGGGGCGGTCGACTCTTACGGATTGGCGCGGCGGGGGTGTGGGGCGAGGTGAGGGCGGTGCCCACGGCGGCGGGCCTGGTGCCTCGCGCCCTGCGCGGCGCGTGCCGTCCTGCCCGCCGCTCCCCCGCGCAGGTCGCGCCGCGTCGTCGTCGCACCCTGCGCTGTGGTCAGCGGCGGCGTTCCGTCGACACGATCAGGCACACCCCTGCCACGACCACCGCCCCGCCCACGGCGATGGGCCAGGTGAGTGCCTCGCCCAGGACGAGCGCGCCGAGGAGGACGGCGACGACGGGGTTGACGTACGCGTAGGTGGCGACGAGCGAGAGCGGCGCGGTCTGGAGCAGCCAGGCGTACGCGGTGAAGGCGATCAGGGACCCGAAGACGACGAGGTACGCGAGGGCGACCCAGGAGCGGGTGGACACGTCGGCAAGCTCGAAGCCCTGGTGCTCGCCGCGGAGCAGGGCGACGGCAAGGCCGCCGAGACCGCCGGCGAGCATCTCGTACGCGCTGGCGGTGAAGGGGTTGGCGGGCATCGTGAGTCGCCCCGAGGCGAACGACCCGATGGACCACAGGAGCGCGGCGACCACGACGAGGACGACGCCGCCGATCCTGACCTCGCCGCTGAGGCCGGGGAGGGTGAGGACACCGAGGCCGACGAGACCGAGGGCCACTCCGGCGAAGGCGCCACGGCCGGGGCGCTCGCCCGCGGCGGCGCGCAGGACGACGACCCAGGCGGGGACGCTCGCGACGAGCAGCGCGGCGAGACCGGAGGGGATCGAGGTCTCGGCGAGGACGACGAGCGCGTTCCCGCCGACGAGGAGCAGAACGCCGACCAGGGCGGCCGAGCCGAGCTGCCGCGGGGTCACCTTCAGCGCGGCGGGCCCCTGGCGCCAGGCGATGACGGCAGCGAGGAGCAGGCCCGCGACGACGTACCGGGCCCCGGCGGAGAGGAACGGCGGCACGGTCTCGACGACGACCCGGATCCCGAGGTACGTGGACCCCCAGACGACGTAGACGATTCCGAGGGCGGCCCACACGGCACCGGATATCCGCCGAGGGGTGGGGGCGGTCGGCGGGTGCGGGGTGTCGGGGCGGACCTCGTGAGCCGGTTCGGCGGGGGTTGTCATGCGCAGGAGATTAGGGAATCCAGGAGCGAATCACCAAGAAAATTGCCCGAGTTCGGGCAGGGGGAGCGGGTTTTGGCGCGCGAGTGGGGGGTGGGTGCGGGTGGGGAGTGGATGCGGGTGCGGGTGCGGGGCGCCTGCGGCGGGCCTCTCCCCCACCCCGCCCCTTCCCGAAACCGGGGCTCCGCCCCGGACCCCGGTGACCCTGCGGGCCCTGGGCCACGTTCCGGGCGCGCCGCTCTCGGGGCTCAGGCACGGGGCTCCGCCCCGCACCCGGCGCGGGCAGGCCCAGGGGCAGGGAGTCCGGGAGGCCCTGCGGCCCGCGGACCGGGGTCCGGGGGCGCCGGACGTCCTCTCGGGGCTCCGCCCCGGACCCGGCGCGGCGCGGGCACGCCGCCGGGGCACAAGGCCAGGACGTCCGGAGGCCCGGCCGGCCCCGGGACGGGTTCAGGACGTCCCCTCAGGGCTCCTGGCCCCTGGAAGGCACGCCGGGGCTCGGGTGGGGGCCCCGCGCCCGGGGCTCACGCCCTGCGGGTCAGTGGTCGTCCGGGGTTGTGCTCGTGGCCTTCAGGGCGAGCCAGAGTTCCATACGGACGTCCGGGTCGTCGAGGGAACGGCCGAGGATCTCCTCCACGCGGCGCATGCGGTAGCGCAGGGTGTGTCGGTGGACGCCCAGGTCGGCCGCGGCCGCGTCCCACTGGCCGTGCCGGGAGAGCCAGGCCCGCAGGGAGGCGACCAGGTCGCCGCGGCCGGTCGCGTCGTGTTCGTACAGCGCGCGCAGCATGCCGTCCGCGAAGGCCCGCACGGCGTCGTCGGCGAGCAGGGGCAGGACGGAGCCGGCCGCCAGGTCCTCGTGCTCGACCAGGGCCTTGCCGCGCCGCCGCGCGACCGAGAGCGCCTGCTCGGCCTGCTTGTAGGCGGCCGCCGCGGCGATCGGGCCCGCCGGGGCGGAGAGCCCGACGACGACCCCGGCCTCCTCGGCGTCCCGTTCGGTGTACGCCTCGCAGGCCGAGACGACCGCCCCGCCGTCCCCGGCCAGGACCAGCAGGCGCTCCTCGCCCTCGGGGACCGTCAGGACCGTCTCGCCCGCGCGCGCCGCCGCCGACTCCAGGGCCTCGGCCAGCTCCGGAAGCGGCGGCTCGCCCTCCCGGTCGCCCGACGCCGGTTCGGCGATGAGGAGCCGGAAGGGGGCGTCGAGCAACCCGCCGTACAGGTCGCCCGCCACCGCCCGCGCGTGGTCCGGCTGGCCGGAGAGCATCATCCGCAGCACCGCGGCGCCGAGCCGCTCCTCCGCCGCCTGGAGCGAGCGCGAGCGCTCGGTGGTCAGCGTGAGCAGGGCGATCGCGGAGTGCACGGCGTACCGTTCCGCCGTGCCGAGCGGCGCTCCGGTACCGACCGCGAGGGCGCCCCTGACGCGCCGCCCCGTGCCCAGGGACTGGAGCTCGACCCGGTCCTCGGTACCGCCGACGACCGCGCTCGCGGGCGCGGGCCGCTCCCGGAGCCGTTCGACGTCGGGGGTCAGCCGGGCGGCCCGGCGCGCCGCCCACTCGGGCGACACGGCGAGGACCGTTCCCGAGGTGTCGTACAGCGCCGCCCAGCCGTCCACGTGCGCCGCGAGCCGGGCGACGACGGCGTCCGGGCCCTCGGCGAGGGCCGCCCGGGTCATCTCCCGCTGGGCCTCGAAGCCCGCGGTGACCGCCCGGTACTGGTCGGCCGCGATGGCCGCCGACACGGCCTTGCTGATGGCCAGGAACGGCGTCCGGCGCGGTACTTCGAGCAGCGGCATCCCCTCCGTGCCCGCCGCCTCGACGAGCGCGGCCGGGATGTCGTCGTAGTTGACGCCGATGGCGAAGCCGAGCCCGACGACACCCGCGCCGAGCAGGCGCCGGACGTAGCGGCGCATCGCCTCCGCGTCCTCGGCGTCCAGGGTGAGCCCGGTGGTGAGCAGCAGTTCGCCGCCCTCCATGTAGGGGACGGGGTCGGCGAGCTCGCTGACGTGGGCCCAGCGCACGGGCGTGTCCAGGCGGTCCTCACCCGCGCGGACGGTGAGCTTGAGCGCCGAGTGCTGGGCGAGTGAGGCGAGGGTGGGCGGCATTGGGGACCGTCGGACCTTTGGGGAGGGGAGGTCGCCGCTCAGCCGAGCGGCGCCCTCGATTGTGCCAGGGCCCGCGCGCGACCGCTTCGGCTCGACTCGGCCACGCGGCGCGGCCCCCGGCGCCTCGTCAGCCCCGCAGGTCCACCAGGAGCGGTGGCGTGTGCTCGCCACGGACGTGGGTCAGGGAGAGCACCGCGTGTCCCGCGGGGACGGCGTGCGCGAGGTCCGAGGCCGACCAGCGCTCGCGCTCCACCTCGCGTACGGTCACGGCCTCCGCGGTCGCCGCCCGGCCGGTCACCAGGCGGCGCATGAAGTGCAGCGCCTTGGTCAGCGGCTCGTCGGAGATGATCTGCCGGTTGGTGACGTCCCGGGTCTGCACCCATTCGGTGCCCCAGGTCTCGGCGAACCGGCCGCCGTCCCAGGGCGCGATCCCGGCGAACGCCATCCGGCAGCCGACGGCCCCGAGCAGCGGCCCGCGCAGCGTCTCCGGCACGTCCTCCAGGCTCCGGAGCGCGAGCACGACGCCCGCGTTGGCCGAACGCAGCCGTTGCAGGGCCCGCACGGAGTCGCCGGTGACGGTGTACGTGGCGTCGTCGAGGACCAGGCAGGCGAAGAGGGAGCGGTCGCGGCGGGCGAGGGCGGCCTCCGCGAACTGGGCGAGGAGCAGTCGGGAGACGATCCGGGAGGCCTCGGCGTGCCCGCGTTCGGGCAGGTCCACGCGGACCCGGAGCGGGTGCTCGACGGCCCGGAGGGAGAACTGCGGCCGGTCGTCTCCCGTCGCCGGCTTCCCCTCCGTGCGGAAGAAGCCCGCGAAGGCAGGGCGGTCGAGGAAGGCGATGCGCTCGGCGAGCAGGACGCCGGCCTCGTCTCCGCGGTCCGCCTGGCGCTGCCGCGCGTCGAGCTCGCGCAGCTGGGCGGGGTCGTCGGCGACGGCGGCCCGGAGCGCGCCGAGCGACTCGGGCGTCCCGGCGAGCAGCTCGCGCAGCTCGGGCACGCCGGGGAAGCGGCCGTACGCGGCCCGGAACGGGCCGATCAGCTGGGCGAGCGCGGTGCCGGCCCGGCGGCTGTCGGTGGCGAGGTCACCGACGAGCGCCTCGGCGAGGATCCGGGCGGCCTCGTCGGGGTCGTCGGAGCCGCCGTACAGGTCGAGGTCGTGGGTGGAGCCGGGCCGCCCGACGGAGACGACGACGTCGAAGGAGTCGTCGGGGCCGATGCCGGCGCCCCGGTCGGTGACGGCGACGACGGCGGCCCGGTTGGCGAGGGCCTGCAGGCAGAGCGCCTCGACGACGGGCCGGACGAGCCGCACGGTCTTGCCCGTGCCCGCGGGCCCGACGGCGAGCAGCGAGGTCCCGAGGACGGCGGGCTCCAGGGCGACGCCGGTGGTGCGCCGGGCGTAGGGGTTGCGCGGGTGGTCGGCGGCGGTGCCGATGAGGACCTGGCCGGTGGCGAGGTCGTGGGTGGCCGTGCGGACGGGCAGGTCGCGCAGGCCCGAGGGGTGGCCGCAGGCGGCGGCGCCCCGGGTGCGGACGGCCTCGGTGAAGGCGGCGAGCCGCTCGGGCCGGGTCCGTACGCCCTGCCAGGCGCGCCGGATCCGGGCGTAGTCGACGTCCCCGAGCGTGCCCTGCCGGGTGGCCTCGGCGAGCCGGTCGGCGGCCTCGGGCAGCCCGGCCTCCCGCAGTTCGGGCCAGCCTGCGGGGTCGGCGGCCGGCGGGGGCGGCGCGGGGGCCTTCGTCCCGTCGGGGCCGCCGATCCTGCGGCGCACGGCGGGCCAGGCGCCGGCCCGGCCCACGGCGGCGACGGCGGCGGCGATCAGGAGGACGTAGTAGAGGTTCGAGACCCAGGTCAGCCAGGTGACGGTGCGGGGCATGTCGCGCCAGACGCCCGGCAGGAGCACGAAGAGCGGCCAGATGGGCACGCCGAAGCGCTGCCAGATCTCGCGCCAGTTGCCGACGCGGCCGAAACCGACGGCGAAGAGGGAGAGGAGGACCGCGTACCAGAGGTAGGTGGCACCGACGTAGACCGCGAAGTCCGGGCTGGCGGGGTTGCGCCACTCGTCGGGGACGAGCCAGAGCATGGGGAGCAGCCACCAGTCGTTCACGAAGATCCACCACCCCTCCAGATAGCCGTTCCAGAGGAGCGACCAGAGGAGCCAGCCGCAGAGGTACGCGACGAGCGCGCCGGTGATCAGCTGGCGGCCGGGGACGAGGTCGGGCTCCGTCTCGGGCCGCTCGCGGTGGCCGAGCCGCCAGATGCCGGGGGCGGCGGCGGGGCGCGGGATCCGGAGCCACTCGGCGACCCCGAGCCGGCTGGGCGCGTGGGCGGGCGGCGGCGGTACGGGCGACGGTGCGGCGGCCCCGCGCGCGGGAGGCGCCTGGGGCGGGGGGCCGGCCGGTACGGGTGGCCCGGACGGCCCCGCCGGGCGCGGGACCGCGCCTCCCCGGGGCTCGTGCGGCTCGCCGCTCCCCCGGGTGTCGCGTGACTCGTACGTGCCTTCGGTCTCCATGAAACCCCTGCCCCCTGACCAGCCAGGTCGCCGCATCTGTGCCACCGTCAATCTAGTGGGCGGGACCGGGCGCGGAGCGGTTTCCCCGCCGCCATGTCCACACCGGACAACGACATACCCGCAACACTCCCGATCGGCGCATGCCCGTGCCCCGCCGTCGCGCCTAGCCTGCGGAAGAAACCCACAAGAGCGTCCAGAACACCCCAGGAGCCCCGCATGAACGCTGTCCCGCAGGAGCGGCGCGTCGTCACCGCCATTCCCGGCCCGAAGTCGCAGGAGCTTCAGGCCCGCCGCCTCGACACCGTGGCCGGCGGCGTGGGCTCCGTGCTGCCCGTCTTCACCGCGAAGGCCGGCGGCGGCATCATCGAGGACGTCGACGGCAACCGCCTGATCGACTTCGGTTCCGGTATCGCCGTGACCTCCGTCGGCGCCTCCGCCGAGGCCGTCGTGCGCCGCGCCGCCGCGCAGCTCGCCGACTTCACGCACACCTGTTTCATGGTGACGCCGTACGAGGGTTACGTCGAGGTCTGCGAGGCCCTCGCCGAGCTGACCCCGGGCGACCACGCCAAGAAGTCCGCGCTCTTCAACTCGGGCGCCGAGGCCGTCGAGAACGCGGTCAAGATCGCCCGCTCGTACACCAAGCGCCAGGCCGTCGTCGTCTTCGACCACGGCTACCACGGCCGCACCAACCTCACGATGGCGCTGACGGCGAAGAACATGCCGTACAAGCAGGGCTTCGGTCCGTTCGCCCCCGAGGTCTACCGCGTGCCGGTCGCCTACGGCTACCGCTGGCCCACCGGCCCGGAGAACTGCGGCCCCGAGGCCGCCGCGCAGGCGATCGACAACATCACCAAGCAGATCGGCGCCGAGAACGTCGCCGCGATCATCATCGAGCCGGTCCTCGGCGAGGGCGGCTTCATCGAGCCGGCCAAGGGCTTCCTGCCGGCGATCGTGAAGTTCGCCAACGACAACGGCATCGTCTTCGTCGCCGACGAGATCCAGTCCGGCTTCTGCCGCACCGGCCAGTGGTTCGCGTGCGAGGACGAGGGCATCGTCCCCGACCTGATCACGACCGCCAAGGGCATCGCGGGCGGTCTGCCGCTCGCCGCCGTCACCGGCCGCGCCGAGATCATGGACTCCGTGCACGGCGGCGGCCTGGGCGGCACCTACGGCGGCAACCCGGTGGCCTGCGCCGGCGCGCTCGGCTCCATCGAGACCATGAAGGAGCTCGACCTCAACGCCAAGGCGAAGCACATCGAGTCCGTCATGAAGACCCGCCTGTCGGCGATGGCGGAGAAGTTCGACGCCATCGGTGACATCCGTGGCCGCGGCGCGATGATCGCCATCGAGCTGGTCAAGGACCGCGCGACCAAGGAGCCGAACCCGGAGGCTGCGGGCGCGCTCGCGAAGGCCTGCCACGCCGAGGGCCTGCTGGTCCTGACCTGTGGCACCTACGGCAACGTGCTCCGCTTCCTGCCGCCGCTGGTCATCGGCGACGACCTCCTGAACGAGGGTCTCGACATCATCGAGAACGCGTTCGGCCAGATCTGATCCGATCAGACGCGGTGTGAAGAGAGTGTGGGGGGCCGATGGCGGGATGGAGATCCGGCTGTCGGTCCCCTGCCGTCTGCCGTACGGTTTCTGCAGATGAGAGAAACACCCCGCTCGCAGGAGACTGCGGGCGACAACAGGCCGGAGCCTCCCCAGCCCCGTCCTGCTCGCGCCCTGGCGCACACCACTGGAGCCTCGCGCTCCGGAACTCCTCACCGATCGGACGCCCGCCCGCCCCACACCCCCCGGGGCGCGCGGCAGTCCGGTCACCTCGGACGCCCCGGAACCACCCCCCCTGTTCCGGGGCGTCCGGCTGTCTTCCTCTCGGTCGTCGCGCTGGCGGTCCTCACCTGGCAGGTCCTGGTGGAGGGCCCGCTGGCCCGGCTCGACGAGCGCGTCTCCCGCTCCCTCGTCGACCTCGTGCCGCGCGGCCTGTCCGAACTCGGTGCCGACCTCGGCAACATGACGGTCGCTCTCCCGGTCCTTGCCTGCGCGATGGCGTACGCGGCCTGGCGCGGCCGGCGGGCCCAGGCCCTGTGCGCGGGCGGGACGATGGCCCTCGTGCCGCTCCTGGTGATCCCGCTGAAGGAGTGGACGGCCCGTCCCGGCCCCCTGGAACCCTGGGCGGCCGGCTACTACCCCTCGGGCCACACGGCCACCGCGATGGTGGCGTACGTCGGCGCCGCCTTCCTGGTCTCGAACCGCCTGATCCCTCTGGCCGCCCTCCTCACGGCCCTGACGGGCGCGGGCCTGATCCTCCGCGGCTACCACTGGCCCCTGGACGTCCTCGCCTCGGTCGCCCTGTGCGTCCCCCTGCTGAGGTGGCCTGTCGTCGCCGCGCGATACGGTCGCCCCGCACGTTCGTGACCGACGTTCCGGAGCAGAGATGACGATTCAACGGCCCGGCCTCCCCGGAGACTTGCCCGACCCCGAGCTGCTGTGGGCGCGCTGGGCCCTGGTGGCCGTCCTGGGGGCGACCACCGAGGAGGAGGAGAGCACCCGCTACCGGACCGGGCACTGGATCGACGACGAGGGACTCCACCTCGACGACTGCGGCTGCACCTGGTGGACGTTCTCCCGGATCGGCGAGGGCCGTTGGGTGCTCTTCGGCGAGGACGAGTCGAGCGGCTGCAAGTGGTACGAGCCGCCTGTCGACATGCTGGCGGGCGGCCCCGAGTGGCTGCCGTACGAGGAGCTGCGCGACCGCCTCGCGGGGAACGAACTGGGCTGCGTCTACTGGTACGAGAACGGGGCCTGGGCCCGTGCGGCGTACCCGGAGGACCTGGACGACGACGGTCTCGACTGCGGCATGAGCCGTTTCGTGGAGCGCGACGCCGCTCTGAGGTCGCTGTTCGACCACGTCAGCGACGGCACGACGTCCGCCGAGACCCTCCTGAGCCACGCCGAGCGGTACGCCCTGACGCCGGAGCTGCTCGAGACCCACGCCGCTTCGGAGGACGGGAGCGCCCTGGACCTGCCGGCGATGGGCAGGGCCCTCGACCGCGCGGGCCTGGCCCCGCGTGCGGCGACGGCGGGCTGAGACGGGGACGCGGCGGGGCCGGCCGCGCGAAGGGTCTCGCGCGGCCGGCCCGCCCTCCTGGGAGCCCGCGGGCTCAGCTCCAGTTGTAGGCGTCGAAGTTGCGGCTGAACTCGCCGCCGTTGAAGCGGTCCCAGTTGATCGACCACGTCATCAGGCCGCGCAGGGCGGGCCAGGTGCCGTGGGTCTGGTAGGTGCCGCAGTTCGTCTTCTTCGTGAGGCAGTCGAGGGCCTTGTTGACCTCGGCCGGGGTGGTGTGGCCGTTGCCCGCGTTGGGCGAGGCCGGGAGGCCGATGGCGACCTGGTCGGGCCGTAGCGCCGGGAAGACGCGGGCGGTGTTGCCGGCGACCGGGAAGCCGGTGAGGAGCATGTCGGTCATGGCGATGTGGAAGTCCGCGCCGCCCATGGAGTGGTACTGGTTGTCGAGGCCCATGATCGGGCCCGAGTTGTAGTCCTGGACGTGGAGCAGGGTGAGGTCGTCGCGCAGGGCGTGGATGACCGGGAGGTACGCGCCGGCGCGCGGGTCCTGGCCGCCCCACTGGCCGGAGCCGTAGAACTGGTAGCCGAGCTGGACGAAGAAGGTCTCCGGGGCCATCGTCAGGACGAAGTCGGCGCCGTACTTGGCCTTCAGGGACTTGATCGCCGAGATCAGGTTGACGATCACCGGGCTGGTCGGGCTGCGGAAGTCGGTGTCGCCGGTCTGGAGCGACAGGGAGTGGCCCTCGAAGTCGATGTCCAGGCCGTCGAGGCCGTACTCGTCGATGATCTTCGAGACGGAGGTGACGAAGGCGTCGCGCGCGGCCGTGGTGGAGAGCTGGACCTGGCCGTTCTGGCCGCCGATGGAGATCAGGACCTTCTTGCCCGCGGCCTGCTTGGCCTTGATGGCCGCCTTGAAGTCGGCGACCGACTCGACGTTCGGGCACTCGGTGGCCGGGCAGAGGGAGAAGCGGATGTCACCCGAGGTCACCGAGGTGGGCTCGCCGAAGGCGAGGTTGATGACGTCCCAGGAGTCGGGGACGTCGGCCATCCGGGTGTAGCCGGAGCCGTTGGCGAAGCTGGCGTGGAGGTAGCCGACGAGGGCGTGGGCGGGCAGGCCCGGGTTCCCGCCGCCGCCGGACGTCGTGGTCGCCGAGACCGCCGCGGACTTCGCCGACTCGCCCGCGCTGTTCACGGCCGAGACCTGGAAGCTGTACGAGGTCGAGGGCGTCAGGCCGGTCGCGGTGTACGAGGTGCCGGAGGCCGTCCCCGCGAGGGCGCCGCCCCGGTAGACCTTGTAGGAGGTGGCTCCGGAGACCGCGGGCCAGGACAGCGGTACGGAGGTGGAGGTCGGGGAGCCCGCCGTGAGGCCGGTGGGGACGGCCGGTATCTGGACGGGGTCGCCGCCGGGGCCGAAGAGGGAGACGTCGTCCGCGTGGTAGGCCCCGGTGCCGTACCAGCCGTGGGTGTAGATCGTCACGGAGGTGGTCGAGGCGCCGGTGGTGAAGGTCGTGTTGAGCTTCTGCCAGTCGGGTGCGGACTGGGTCCAGGTGGAGACGTCGGTGGTGCCCGTGCCGGACGCGCCGAGGTAGACGTAGCTGCCGCGCACCCAACCGCTGAGCGTGTAGGCGGAGTTCGGCTTCACGGTGACGGTCTGGGAGCACCGGGCCTGGTCGTTGCCGACCGGGGTCGCCTGCAGGGCCTTCGTACCGCCGTGCACGGGAGAGGAGACGACGGCTCCGCTGCCCGCCGTACAACTCCAGCCGTCCAGGCCGGATTCGAAGCCGCCGTTGCGGGCCAGCTCGGAGTCGGCGGCCTGGGCCGCGGGGGTGAGGGCGACGAGCCCGCCGGCGGCGAGCACTCCGGCCAGGGCGAGGACGAGGGGCCTGGTGCGCCTGGTACGTCTGGCGCGTCCGGCGCCTCGGGAAGTGGTGCGGTCCACAACTGCCTCCGGGGGTGGGGGAATCGAGGTGGAGCGAGCGCGCCACAGCATGGTCCAGACCAATCAAGCGGTCAAGACCTCTGTCCGTCCGCCCAGGACCTGTCCAGTCGGTCAGGACCTCCGCCCGGCCGTTGGATCAGACCTCCGCCCGACCGGTCAGGACCTCCGCCCGCCCTCCCCGCGCGCGAGCCCGCCCGCCGCCTCGTGCATCGCCAGCTCCAGGAGCGCCGTGTCGTTGAGGGTGCCGCTGCCGTCCGGAGTCACCAGCCAGCGCACCCCGCCGGTCGTCCGCCCGGGGTACGGGACGACGATCCAGGTGCCGCGTCCGGCGCTGCGCACGCCCGTGCCGAGCCAGCGGGAGGCCGTGCCCGGCGGCACGAAGAAGCCCATCCGCTCCTCCCCGAAGTCGGCGAGGACCGGGCCCGGCCGGTCCACCAGCCGGGTCAGCACATCGAGCGTGGGACAGCCGAGCTCCCCCGGCAGGATCAGCACGTCCCACCGCCTGCCGGCCGGCAGCAGCGCGATCCCGAGCGGGTTGCGCTCCCACTCCCACCGGCAGGCGTCGGGATCCGGTGCCACCGACGCCAGCCACTCCACCGCGGTCTTGGCCGCCCCCGAACCCGTCATGGCCTACGGCCTCCCTTCCCTGTGCGGACACGGTGTCCACACGCAGAGAGCGGGGTCCTGGACGATCATTACGCGGGTTCGCGTCACGAGTGGGTAGTGATCTGGGTCACAGAGGGAGCGAGTGGGGTGCGCCGGGGGCGTGCACCGCCCCGGCCGCGCCCCTCTCGTCCCTCACCCGGACGCACCGCGACACCCCTGTCCGGCACTCACCCGGACGCACCGTCACACCTCCTCCGGCGCGCGCCCGTTCGGGTGGAGAGCGGTCGGCCGGGTCGGCGGCCTCCCGGTCCCGCCCGCCGCCGCGTGTTCGTATGGCCCTCCGCCGTCCGCACGCGTGCCGCACTCGCCCCGGGAGTACCCATGTCGAACCCCACCCCGCCGGGCAAGGGACTGCTGCGACGGATGGGCGAATGGTCCGCCCGGCACTTCGTCGTCGTGCTCGTCGCCTGGCTCGTGGCGCTGGGCGCCCTCATCGGGCTGAACAACGCGTTCGGCGGCGAGTACTCCGACAACTACTCGCTGCCCGGCACCCAGTCCCAGGAGGGGCTCGACGTGCTCCGGGAGCACGAGCCCGCCGCCGGCGGCTACAGCGCCCAGGTGGTGCTGTACGACGGCGCCAAGCCGCTCACCGAGGTGAGCGACCAGATCTCGTCCACCGTGGACGCGCTGAAGAAGCTCCCGGACGTCCTCAACGCCACGAGCCCGCTGCCGGCGCCCGGCAGCCAGCCGCCCACCCCGCCCCCGGGCACGCCCAACGTCGGGCCGCTGTCCACCGACGGGAAGACCGGGTACATCACGATCCGCTTCAGCGTGCAGCCCAGCACGCTCGGCGACTCCTACCTGACCGGTGTCGACAGCGCCGTACAGCCCCTGCGCGACGCCGGGGTCGAGGTCGAGTACGGCGGTTCGCTGGGCGAGCTGGCCCGGCCCGAGGCGGACGACCGGGTGAGCGAGGCGATCGGCTTCGGTGTCGCGATCGTCGTCCTGGTCATCGGCTTCGGCAGCCTGATCGCCGCCGTTCTCCCCCTGGTCACCGCCCTCGTGGCGGCCCTCTGCGGACTCTCGGCGCTCGGTCTCCTCGCCTCCGTGTGGACCTTCGCGACGGTCTCCCCCACCCTGGCCACGATGATCGGCATCGGCGTCGGCATCGACTACGCCCTCTTCCTGATCACCCGGCACCGGCAGCTCCTGATGAACGGTCAGGATCCTGTCACCGCCGCCGGGCTCGCCACGGCGACCAGCGGCCGCGCCGTCCTCGTCTCGGGCTGCACCGTCATCATCGCCCTCTGCGGGCTGTGGGTCTCCGGACTGAGCTTCATCGGGCTGCTCGGCCTGGCCGCGACCTCCACGGTGGTCACCGCCGTCATCGGCGCCCTCACCCTCGTACCGGCCATGCTCGGGCTCATCGGGCGCCGCATCGACCGGTACCACCTGGGCACCCCGGTGGCCGAGGCCGACGAGACGGCCGGCGAGGCGCACGGCACCTGGCACCGCTACGCCCTGCGCGTGGAGCGCCGCCCCTGGTGGTTCCTGACCTCGGGCGTCGTCATCCTTGCCGTGCTCGCCATCCCGCTGTTCTCCATCCAGCTCGGGCACATCGGCGACGGCGCGGACCCGAAGTCCTTCACCGACCGGCGTGCCTACGACCTGATGTCCGCGGCCTTCGGGCCCGGCTCCAACGGGCCGCTGACGCTGGTCATCGACCAGACCACGGTCCCCGAGGCGGACCGCTCCTCGCTCGCGAGCCAGGCGCAGAAGGCGCTCACCGGCGTGCCCGACGCGCTCCTGATCACCCCGCTCACGCCGACCTCGGACGGTGACGTCCTGCTCGCCACGGCCTACTCGGTCGCCGCCCCGCAGGACGAGAAGACCACGTCCCTGACCAACCACCTGTCCGACGACGTGCTCCCACAGGCGGTCAGCGGCACCACCGCGCAGACGTACGTCACCGGCACGACCGCCGCCCAGGTCGACTTCCTCGACATCGTCTCCAGCCGGCTGCCGCTGATCATCGCGGTGGTCGTGGCCCTGGCGTTCCTCGTCATCCTGGTCGTCTTCCGCGGCCCGCTCGTCGCCCTCAAGGCGGCGCTGCTCAACCTGCTCTCGATCGCCGCCTCGTACGGCGTGGTCGTCGCCGTCTTCCAGTGGGGCTGGGGCGGTCCGGCCCTCGGGGTCTCCGGCGACGTGCCGATCGAGAGCTATGTGCCGATGATGATGTTCGCCATCGTCTTCGGCCTCTCCATGGACTACGAGATCTTCCTGCTGTCCCGGGTCCACGAGGCGTGGCTGCGCACCGGCGACGCGAAGGCGAGCGTGGCCCACGCCCTGGAGATCACGGCCCGGGTCATCACCTGCGCGGCGCTCATCATGGTGAGCGTCTTCGCGGCCTTCATCCTCAACGACAACATCGTCATCAAGATGATGGGCCTCGGTCTGGCGGCGAGCGTGCTCATCGACGCGACGGTCGCGCGGCTGCTCCTCGTGCCCGCCGTGATGACGCTGCTCGGCAAGTCGGCCTGGTGGACCCCGCGCTGGCTGGACCGGATCCTGCCGCACATCGACACCGAGGGCGAGGGCCAGCTGCCCCCGCCGGCGGGCGGGGGCAGCTCCGAGCCGCGCGTCTAGCTGTCGAAGCCGAGGCCCACGCGGTCCATGGCCTTCAGCCACAGGTTGCGCCGGCCGCCGTTCTCGTCGGCGCGCGCGAGCGACCACTTGGTGATGCCGATGCCCGCCCAGGCGATGGGCTCCGGCGGGAACGGCAGCGGCTTGGAGCGGACCATCTCCAGTTCGGTGCGCTCGGTCCGCTCACCGGCCAGCAGGTCGAGCATCACGTCGCCGCCGAAGCGGGTGGCGCCCACGCCGAGGCCGGTGAAGCCCGCCGCGTACGCGACCCTGCCCTGGTACGCCGTACCGAAGAAGGCCGAGAAGCGCGAGCAGGTGTCGATCGCGCCGCCCCATGCGTGGCTGAAGCGCAGCCCCTCCAGCTGCGGGAAGCAGCGGAAGAAGTGCTCGGCGAGCTTCAGATACGTCTCCGGGCGGTGGTCCATCTCGGCGGTGACCTTGCCGCCGAAGCGGTAGATCGCGTCGTAGCCGCCCCACAGGATCCGGTTGTCGGCGGTGATCCGGAAGTAGTGGAACTGGTTGGCGCTGTCCCCGAGGCCCTGGCGGTTCTTCCAGCCGATGGCGGCGAGCTGCTCGGCCGAGAGCGGCTCGGTCGTCAGGGCGTAGTCGTAGACCGGAACGGTGTAGTGCCGGACCCGCTTGACCAGCGAAGGGAAGACGTTGGTGCCGAGGGCGACCCGACGGGCGAGGATCCTGCCGTACGGGGTGCGCACCCCCATGCCCGCGCCGACGGAGGTCAGGTCGAGGCCCGGGGTGTTCTCGTAGATCCGGACGCCCAGGTCCTGGCAGGCCCGCTTCAGGCCCCAGGCCAGCTTCGCCGGGTTGAGCATGGCGACGCCGCGCCGGTCGTACAGGCCGCCGAGGAAGGTCGGGGAGTCGACCTCCGCGCGGACGGCGTCGCCGTCGAGGAGGTCGAGGCCGTCGGCGAGGCCGAGGCGCTCGATCTCCTCGTACACCTCGTGGAGTTCCTCCACCTGGTACGGCTCGGTGGCGACGTCGATCTCGCCGGTGCGCTCGAAGTCGCAGTCCAGGCCGTAGCGGGCGACCGCCGCCTCGATGGCGTCGAGGTTGCGCTCGCCGAGTTCCTCCAGCTTCGGCAGCTCGCCCGGCCAGCGGGCGAGCCCGTTGCCGAAGCCGTGGGTGAGGGAGGCGGCGCAGAAGCCTCCGTTGCGGCCCGAGGCGGCCCAGCCCACCTCGCGGCCTTCGATCAGCACGACATCCCGGGAGGGGTCCCGCTCCTTGGCGAGGAGCGCGGTCCACAGTCCGCTGTAGCCGCCGCCGACGACGAGGAGATCGCACTTCTCGGTGCCGGTGAGGGCGGGCAGGGCTCCGGGCTTGCCGGGGTCTTCCAGCCAGAAGGGGACGGGCTGGGCGTCGGAGAGAGATTGTGCAGCGAGACGCATGGCGGCTGGGGCCATGGTTTCCAACTCCTTCAGGTGTTGCTCGGGGTACTCAGCTTGTCGCTGTTTTCTTGCGCCGGTTGGTGATGATCTGTCCGGCTACGACCACCAGTACAGCAAGGACGAACATCGCCGTGCCGATGACGTTGATCTGGACGGGCGTACCGCGCTGTGCCGAGCCCCAGACGAACATGGGGAAGGTGACGGTGGAGCCCGCGTTGAAGTTGGTGATGATGAAGTCGTCGAAGGAGAGCGCGAAGGCGAGCAGCGCGCCGGCCGCGATGCCGGGGGCGGCGATCGGCAGCGTCACGCGGACGAAGGTCTGCACCGGCCCCGCGTAGAGGTCGCGTGCGGCCTCCTCCAGGCGCGGGTCCATCGACATCACGCGCGCCTTGACCGCGGTCACCACGAACGACAGGCAGAACATGATGTGGGCGATCAGGACCGTCCAGAAGCCCAGCTCGGCGCCCATGTTGAGGAAGAGCGTGAGCAGGGAGGCGGCCATGACGACCTCGGGCATGGCCATCGGCAGGAAGATCAGCGAGTTGATCGCGCCGCGCGCCCGGAAGCGGTAGCGGACCAGGGCGAAGGCGATCATCGTGCCGAGGATCGTGGCGCCGAGGGTGGCCCAGGCCGCGATCTGCAGGGACAGGGTCAGCGAGCCGCACAGGTCGGCGACGCCGCAGGGGTCCTTCCAGGCGTCCAGCGAGAAACGCTGCCAGGCGTAGTTGAACCGCCCGTTCGGCTTGTTGAACGAGAACACCATCACGACGATGTTCGGCAGGATCATGTACGCGAGCGTCAGCAGGCCCGCGATGACGACAAGGTTCCGACGGATCCAACGCATCAGACCAGGTCCTCCGTTCCCGCGCGGCGGATGTAGACGGTGACCATGAGCAGCACGATCGCCATGAGGATGAAGGACAGCGCGGCGGCCGTCGGGTAGTCGAGCACGCGCAGGAACTGCGACTGGATGACGTTGCCGACCATCTTGGTGTCGGTCGAGCCGAGCAGTTCCGCGTTGACGTAGTCGCCGCTCGCCGGGATGAAGGTGAGGAGGGTGCCGGAGACGACGCCGGGCATCGACAGCGGGAAGGTCACCTTGCGGAAGGTGGTGGCGGGCGAGGCGTACAGGTCCTGCGCGGCCTCGTGCAGCCGGCCGTCGATCCGCTCAAGGGAGGTGTAGAGCGGCAGGATCATGAAGGGCAGGAAGTTGTACGTGAGACCGCAGACCACCGCCATCGGGGTGGCGAGCACGCGGTCGCCCTCGGTCCAGCCGAGCCAGCTGGTCACGTCCAGGACGTGCAGCGTGTTCAGCACGTCGACGACCAGGCTGTCGTCCGCGAGGATCGTCTTCCAGGCCAGGGTCCGGATGAGGAAGCTGGTGAAGAACGGCGCGATCACGAGGACGAGCACCAGGTTGCGCCAGCGGCCGGCCTTGAAGGCGATCAGGTACGCCAGCGGGTAGCCGAGCAGCAGGCACAGGAGCGTGGCGGTGCCGGCGTAGAGCAGGGACCGGACGAACTGCGGCCAGTACTCCTGGAAGGCCTCCCAGTAGGTCTGGAAGTGCCAGGTGACCTCGAAGCCCTTCTCCAGGGAGCCGGTCTGCACGGAGGTCGAGGCCTGGTAGACCATCGGCAGCGCGAAGAAGACGAGCAGCCAGATGATGCCGGGCAGCAGCAGCCAGTACGGGACGAGCCGCTTGCGCGTGGAGGGCTTGCGCAGCACCGGTTCCTCGACCGGGGCCGCGTCCTCCTTGGTGAGGGTGGAGGTGCTCATCCGGCGTCCTCCACCGTCTCCACGCCCGCGTCGATGTCCTGGTCGGCGTCGAGGCCGAAGGTGTGCGCCGGGTTCCAGTGCAGGACGACCTGGGCGCCGGGGACCAGGCGGGAGTCGCGCTCGATGTTCTGCTCGTAGACCTGGAGCTCCGCGCCCGCCGGGCTGTTCACCACGTACTGCGTGGAGACGCCGATGAAGGACGAGTCGGCTATCCGGCCGGTCACCTTGTTGCGGCCGTCGGCGATCGAGGCCGCGTCGTCGGCGTGGGTGAGGGAGATCTTCTCGGGGCGTACGCCCACGAGGACCTTGCCCCCCGTGCGGACGTTCGCGGAACATCGGTCGGCCGGCAGCCGGAGCTTGCCGCCGCCGGCCGTCACGACCAGGTCGGCGCCGCCGGTCTCGACGGCCTCGGCCTCGATGAGGTTGGAGGTGCCGAGGAAGTTGGCGACGAAGGTGGTGCGCGGGTTCTCGTAGAGGTCGGCGGGGGCGCCGAGCTGCTCGACCCGGCCACCGTTCATCACCGCGACCTGGTCGGCCATGGTCATGGCCTCCTCCTGGTCGTGGGTGACGTGCACGAAGGTGATGCCGACCTCGGTCTGTATCCGCTTGAGCTCCAGCTGCATCTGGCGGCGCAGCTTGAGGTCGAGCGCGCCGAGCGGCTCGTCGAGGAGCAGGACCTGCGGGTGGTTGATGAGGGCGCGGGCGACCGCGACGCGCTGCTGCTGGCCGCCGGAGAGCTGGTGCGGCTTGTGCCGGGCCTTGTCGCCGAGCTGGACGAGCTCCAGCATCTCGTCGACCTGCTTCTTCACCGATTTGATGCCCCGGCGGCGCAGGCCGAAGGCGATGTTCTCGGTGATGTCCATGTGCGGGAAGAGCGCGTAGGACTGGAAGACGGTGTTGACCGGCCGCTTGTAGGGCGGGAGGTCGGTGACGTCCGTGTCGCCGAGGAAGACCGAGCCGGTGCTGGGGTCCTCGAGGCCGGCGATCATCCGCAGGGTGGTCGTCTTGCCGCAGCCGGAGGCGCCGAGGAGTGCGAAGAACGAGCCCTGCGGGACGGTCAGGTCGAGCGGGTGGACGGCGGTGAAGGAGCCGTACGTCTTGCTGATGCCGGTGAGACGGACGTCGCCGCCGGTGTTCTTGTCAGTCATGGGTTGCGATCCCAGCGTTCGTGAGTAAGAGGGGGACGGCGGTGTCTCAGGCGCCGATGAGCTTGGCGAACTTCTCCTCGTACGCCGTCTCCTCCTGGCTGCTCAGGGAGCGGAAGGCGTGCGACTTCGCGGCCATGGCCTTGTCCGGGAGGATCAGCGTGTTGGAGGCGAGCTCGGGGTCGATCTTGCCGAGTTCGTCCTTCACCCCGTCGACCGGGCAGACGTAGTTGATGTACGCGGCGAGCTGGGCGGCGACCGGGAGCTCGTAGTAGTAGTCGATGAGCTTCTCGGCGTTGGCCTTGTGCCGGGCCTTGGCGGGGACGAGCAGGTTGTCGCTGGAGGTGATGTAGCCGGCCGAGGGGATCGCGTACTGGATGTCCGGGTTGTCGGCCTGGAGCTGGATGACGTCACCGGCCCAGGCGAGGCAGGCGGCGAGGTCGCCCTTGTCCAGGTCGGAGGTGTAGTCGTTGCCGGTGAAGCGCCGGATCTGCTTCTTGTCGACGCCCTTCTGGAGCCGGCCTATCGCCGCGTCGTAGTCGGCATCGGTGAACGCCCCGGGGTCCTTGCCCATGTCGAGCAGGGTCATGCCGACGGAGTCGCGCATCTCCGTGAGGAAGCCGACCCGGCCCTTGAGGGCGGGGTCGTCGAGGAGCTGGGTGACGGAGTCGATCCGCTTCCCGCCGGTCGCCTTGGTGTTGTAGGCGATGACGGTGGAGATGCCGGTCCACGGGTAGGAGTAGGCGCGGCCCGGGTCCCAGTCGGGGCGGCGGAACTGCGCGGAGAGGTTGGCGTACGCGTTCGGGAGGTTCGACGGGTCGAGCTTCTGCGCCCAGCCGAGCCGGATGAGGCGGGCGGCGAGCCAGTCGGTGACGCAGATCAGGTCGCGGCCGGTGTCCTGGCCGGCCGCGAGCTGCGGCTTGATCTTGCCGAAGAACTCGACGTTGTCGTTGATGTCCTCGGTGTACTTGACCTTGATCCCGGTGCGCTTGGTGAACGCCTCCAGGGTCGGGCGGGACTTCTCGTCCTCGCTGACGTCCATGTACTCGGTCCAGTTGGAGAAGCTGAGCTGCTTCTCCTTGGCCGAGAAGTCGCTCGACACGGGGCCCTCGCCCTCGCGCTTGGCCGGCGGGATGCCACACGCGCTCAGCGTGGTGAGGCCGCCGATCGTGAGCGCGCCGACGCCTCCGGCGCGCAGCATCGAACGGCGGGTGAGGGCGCCCCGGCCGCTCGTCAGACTGCGTCGCATCGCCGCCAGTTGCGCGGCGGAGAGGCTGTCGGGCTCGTACTGGTCCATGCGCTGTGCCTTCCGGGGGTTGGGGAGGACTACCGGTCTCCGAAGATCGTGCGGTGCCAGTCCTTCCTGGCCACCGCGGTGTTTTCGTACATCACATGCTTGACCTGCGTGTACTCCTCGAAGGAATACGCCGACATGTCCTTTCCGAACCCGGAGGCCTTGTAGCCGCCGTGGGGCATCTCGCTGATGATCGGGATGTGGTCGTTCACCCACACGCAGCCCGCCTTGATCTCGCGGGTGGCGCGGTTGGCGCGGAAGACGTCTCGGGTCCAGGCGGAGGCGGCAAGCCCGTAAGGGGTGTCGTTGGCGAGGCGGAGGCCCTCGTCGTCGCTGTCGAAGGGCAGCGCGACGAGCACGGGCCCGAAGATCTCGGACTGGACGATCTCGCTGTCCTGGGCGGCACCGGTGATCAGGGTGGGCCGGTAGTACGCGCCCTTCGCCAGCTCCCCGCCCGGTGCCTCACCGCCGGTGACGACGGTGGCGTAGCCGCGGGCGCGGTCGACGAAGCCGGCGACGCGGTCGCGCTGGACGTGGCTGATGAGCGGGCCCAGGTCGGTGGAGGGGTCGAAGGGGTCGCCGAGGCGGACGGACTCCATCAGCTCGGCGACGCGGGCGACGAAGGCGTCGAAGAGCGGGCGCTGGACGTAGGCACGGGTGGCGGCCGTGCAGTCCTGGCCGGTGTTGATGAGGGAGGCGGCGACGGCACCGTGCGCGGCGGCCTCCAGGTCGGCGTCGTCGAAGACGACGAAGGGGGCCTTGCCGCCGAGTTCGAGGTGGAGCCGCTTCACGGTGGAGGTGGCGATCTCGGCGACCCGCTTGCCGACCGGGGTGGAGCCGGTGAAGGAGGTCATGGCGACGCCGGGGTGGCCGACGAGGTGCTCGCCGGCGACGCGCCCCGCGCCGTTGACGACGTTGACGACGCCGTCGGGGATACCGGCGTCGGTGGCGGCCTGGGCGAACAGGAGGGAGGTGAGCGGCGTGAGTTCGGCCGGCTTCAGGACGATCGTGTTGCCGGCGGCGATGGCCGGGAGGATCTTCCAGGCGGCCATCTGGAGCGGGTAGTTCCAGGGGGCGATGGAGCCGACGACGCCGATCGGTTCGCGGCGGACGTAGGAGGTGTGGTCGCCGCTGTACTCGCCGGCGGACTGGCCCTGGAGGTGGCGGGCGGCGCCCGCGAAGAAGGCCGTGTTGTCGACGGTGCCCGGGACGTCGAACTCGGTGGACAGCTTGATGGGCTTGCCGCACTGGAGGGACTCGACGCGGGCGAAGTCCTCGGCGCGCTCGGCGAGGACGCCGGCGAAGCGGTGCAGCGCGTCGGAGCGCTCGCCGGGGGTCGCGCCCGCCCACCCGGGGAAGGCCTCGGTGGCGGCGGCGACGGCGTCGTCCACGTCGGCGGTGGACGCGAGCGTGTACGTGTACACGCTCTCCCCCGTGGCCGGATCGACGACACTGTGCTCGTCACCCGAGGTACCGGGGCGCAGTCGCCCGCCGATGTACTGTGCGCCGTCCGCGAAGCGGTCCGTCACCTGGAAGCGGTTGCCCATGACGCTCTCCGTTGTTCCAGCTCGAATTGAGTGCCGATCCTGACAGAGGGATATCGGGCCAACAAGTGATTCCGTTGTTGCCTTTTGGTTACGCGACGGAATCGGTCGACCATGTGTCGAGGACCATGGAAAATCTCCATACGGAATGTCCGTGGCGGCTGCCAGACTGCCATGCATGGGGCAGATCGAGACATTGACGCAGCAGGTCAGACAGGGTGAGAAGGTCAAGTTCCTGCCCTTCTGGGGCCACCGGCCGAGGCCGGACGGGCAGCTCTCGGCGAGCTGTCTCAGCCAGTGGTGGCCCTCACCCTTCGAAGTCGACGGCGTGCGGTACGCGACGGCCGAGCACTGGATGATGGCGGCGAAGGCCCGGCTCTTCGGCGACGCGGAGGCGGAGCGGGCCGCGCTGTCGTCCCGTACGCCCGCGGAGGCGAAGAAGGCCGGGCGTCTGGTGCGCGGCTTCGACGATTCGGTGTGGGAGCGGGAGCGCTTCGGGATCGTGGTGGAGGGCAGCGTCCACAAGTTCGGCTCGGACGAGGCGCTGCGCGCGTTCCTGCTCGGCACGGGAGGCCGGGTCCTGGTGGAGGCGAGCCCGCTGGACCGTGTGTGGGGCATCGGGCTCGCCGCCGACGACCCCCGCGCGTCGGACCCGGAGCGCTGGCGCGGCCTGAACCTGCTGGGCTTCGCGCTGATGGAGGCCAGGGAGCGGCTGCGCGGCGGCTGACGGACCCGGCGTCCCTCGGCAGGGCCCCGGCCCGCGCGAAAGGGCCCCGGAACACAGCGAAAGGGCCCCTCACTCGTCGAGTGCGGGGCCCTGCGCCGTGACGGCTAGCGGTTCTCGATCACCAGGCTCGTCGCGAACGGGTCGTCCGAGTCGTTGCCGTACTCCTCGCCCTGCGCGATGGCCCAGATGATGAAGCCCAGGAAGACCGAGCTGACCACGATGCCTATCGACCCGAGCACGATGCCCGCCGTCGCCATGCCGCCGTTGGTGGCCTCGCCCCGGGTGACCTTCTTGCGGGCGATGACGCCGAAGACCAGCGCCAGGATGCCGAGGATCACGCCGAGCCCGTACAGACAGAAACCGGCCACCGCGATGATGCCGAGCACCATCGCCGCCGTGCCCATGCCGTTGGACGGCTGCTGCTGCCAGCCGCCGGGCTGGCCGTAGCCGCCGCCCGTCCCGTAGCCCGGGTAGCCGGGGTAGCCGTACGACGGCGTCGGCGCGACGGGCGTGACCGGCGGCGCGGTCGGGTAGCCGTACGAGCCCGTCGGCGCGGGCCCGCCGGGGGCCACCGGCGGCGGCGGTACCTCGCCCGCCGGCATCGCCGTCATCGTGGGCTGGTCGTGCACCGGCGGACGGTCCTGCGGCGTGGGCGCGGGCGTCGCCGGCTTGCTCAGTTCCACCCCGTCGCGGTTCGGCGGAGCCCACGGGTCCGCCGGGTCGTACCCGCCCCTCGGCTGGTCGCTGTTCTCAGACATGGGCCTCCCCCATCGTGGTCACGCCATGCTACGACCTACCCCGGGCCGGGGTCCCGCCCGGCCTACGATGACCCGATGACCGATCTTCACACCTTCATCGCGGGGCTGCCCAAGGCCGAGCTGCACGTCCACCACGTCGGCTCCGCCTCCCCCCGGATCGTCGCCGAACTCGCCGCCCGGCACCCGGACTCCAAGGTCCCCACCGACCCCGAGGCGCTCGCCGCCTACTTCACCTTCACCGACTTCGCCCACTTCATCGAGGTCTACCTCTCGGTCGTGGACCTCGTCCGCACCCCCGAGGACGTCCGGCTGCTGACCTTCGAGGTCGCCCGGGACATGGCCCGGCAGAACATCCGGTACGCCGAGCTGACGATCACCCCGTACAGCTCGACCCGCCGGGGCATCGACGCGCACGCCTTCATGGCCGCGATCGAGGACGCCCGCAAGGCAGCCGAGGACGAGCTCGGCGTCGTCCTGCGCTGGTGCTTCGACATCCCCGGCGAGGCAGGTCTGGACGCCGCGGAGGAGACCGCCCGGCTCGCGGTCGAGCTGCGTCCTGAGGGCCTGGTCTCGTTCGGGCTCGGCGGCCCGGAGATCGGTGTGCCGCGCCCCCAGTTCAAGCCGTACTTCGACCGGGCCATCGAGGCCGGTCTGCGCTCCGTCCCGCACGCGGGCGAGACGACAGGGCCGGAAACCGTCTGGGACGCCCTGAAGGACCTGCGCGCCGAGCGCATCGGCCACGGCACCAGCTCCGTACAGGACCCGGAGCTGCTCGCGTACCTGGCGGAGCACCGGATCGCCCTGGAGGTCTGCCCGACGTCCAACATCGCCACCCGTGCGGTCGCCGACCTGGACCGGCACCCCCTCAAGGAGATGGTGGCGGCCGGAGTCCTGGTGACCATCAACAGCGACGACCCGCCGATGTTCGGCACGGACCTCAACAACGAGTACGCGGTCGCCGCCCGCCTCCTGGAACTCGACGAGCGCGGCATCGCCGCCCTCGCGAAGAACGCCGTCGAGGCCTCCTTCCTCGACCCGGCCGGCAAGGCCCGTATCGCGGCCGAGATCGACACCTACACGGAGAAGTGGCTGGCGGGCCGGTAGCCGAGACAATGGCCCCATGGACTCTGTCACTGTCGTAGGCCACCGCGGCGACCCGTACCGCGTCCGGGAGAACACCGTCCCCTCGATCGTCTCGGCGATCGAGGGCGGCGCGGACGCCGTCGAGATCGATGTACGGCTCACCCGCGACGGCGTCCCCGTCCTGCTCCACGACGACACGCTGAAGCGGCTGTGGGGGCACGACCGGCCGCTCTCCGCGCTCACCCTCGCGCAGGTGCGGGAGCTGACGTACGACGGCGTACCCACCCTCCGCGAGGCGCTGATCGCGGCCGGACCGCACCGGCTGATGCTCGATCTGCCCGGCGGGAACGAGGAGTCGGTCCGCCGGATCGTCGGCACGGTCCGCGAGTGCGGGGCGGCCGAGCGCGTCTACTACTGCGCGGGCGGTGTCGCGATGCTCCAGGTACGGGCCGCCGATCCGTCCGCCGAGATCGCGCTGACCTGGAACTCGCTCGCCCCGCCGCGGGCCGCGCTGCTCGACGCGGTCCGGCCGCGCTGGCTCAACTACCGCTTCGGCGTGCTCAGTCGGGATCTCGTGGAGCGGGTGCACCGGGACGGCCACCTCGTCTCGGCCTGGACCGCGGACACCCGGCGCACCATGCGTAAGCTCCTGTCCCACGGGGTGGATTCGATCACCACCAACCGTGTGGACGCGCTCGCCGCCGAACTGCGAAGGGGTACGCCGAGGTGACTGGGGACGACCGGATCCGGACCGACATCGCGCACAACGCCCGTGTCTGGAACTACTGGTTGGGCGGCAAGGACTACTACCCGGTGGACCGCGAGGTCGGCGACCAGGTCACCGGTTTCTACCCGAGCATCGGTGAAGTGGCGCGCGCGGACCGGGCGTTCCTCGGCCGCGTGGTGACGCATCTGGCGGGTGAGGCCGGCGTGCGGCAGTTCCTGGACATCGGTACGGGCCTGCCGACGGCCGACAACACGCACGAGGTCGCCCAGCGCGTCGCCCCCGAGGCGCGGATCGTCTACGTCGACAACGACCCGATCGTGCTGACCCACGCCCGCGCGCTGCTGACCAGCGCCCCGGAGGGCGTCACCGAGTACGTCGACGCGGACGCGCGGGACCCGCGGCGGATCCTGGAGGCGGCGACCCGCACGCTCGACCTGTCGCGGCCGGTCGCGGTGATGATGCTCGGCATCCTCAACTTCGTCCTCGACACCGCCGAGGCGCGGGAGATCGTCCGGACGCTGATGGCCGCCGTCCCCTCCGGTTCGTATCTGGTGCTGACGCATCCGACCCTCGAACCGGAGCTGGGCGGCGAGGGGAACGTGGCGGCGATGGCGTTCTGGAACGAGAACGCGACCCCGCCGATCACGGCCCGCACCCGCGCCGAGTTCGCCTCCTTCCTGGACGGCCTCGACGTCCTGGAGCCGGGGATCGTCTCGTGCGCGAGCTGGCGGTTCGCCCCGGCGAGCGAGGTGGCGCAGTTCGGCGCGGTGGGCCGGAAACCGTAGTGGGCATACGGGGGCGGCTGAGCGACTGGAGTGGACGTGCCCGGGAGTTCGCGGGCACGCATCCGCTCGCCGTGGACGTCGGGCTCGCGCTGCTCGTGCAGGCCGCGATGACGATGCCGTTCGTGGTGCCGCGCGCGCCCGAGCTGCCGCCCGCGACCTGGACGGCGTACGGCCTGACGACCCTCACCGTGCTCCCGCTGGTCTGGCGGCGGCGCGCGCCGCTGGCCGTCCTGCTCGCGATCCTGGCGACCAGCACGCTCTACGAGCTGGCCGTCGAAGGGCCCGGGCAGCCGCTGCCGTACACCGGGCTCGTCATCGTGCACACGATCGCCGCGCTCGCGCCGCCCTGGCAGCGGCGCGCGACCGTGCTGCTGCTGGCGGTCGCGGTGCCCGTGTCGGTGTGGCTCAACACCGGCTCGGCGCGCGAACTGACCTTCTCCCTCTTCGTGTTCGGCGCGGCGTACGTCTTCGGCCGGCTCACCGACACCCGGCAGCGGGCCCATCGCGTCGAGGCCGAACAGGCGGCGGCGCGCGAACGGGCCCGGATCGCACGGGAGATGCACGACATCCTCTCCCACGCGGTGAGCCTGATGGTGGTGCAGGCGGAGGCGGGCCCGGTGGCGGTGCGGGCGGCTCCGGAGCGGGCGGAGGCGGCCTTCGACGCGATCTCGGCGACGGGCCGGGACGCGATGGAGCAGCTGCGTCGGATGCTGGGGGTGCTGCGGGACGGCACGGACGGCGCGGCGCCGCCCCGGGAGCCGCAGCCGGACCTCGGCGGGCTGCCCACGCTCGTGGAACGGGTGCGGGCGAGCGGCCTGGACGTGACGTACCGGACGGCCGGCGGGGTCCGGGCCCTTCCGGCGGCCGTGGGGGCGACGGTCCACCGGATCGTGCAGGAGGCGCTGACGAACGTGGTGAAGCACGCGGGGGCGCGGAAGGCCGCCGTACGGCTGGCGTACGAGGACGGCGTCCTCGAGGTCGTGGTGACGGACGACGGGCGGGGCCCGAGGCGCGGCGGGCGCCCGGAGGGCGCGGGGCACGGGCTCGTCGGGATCCGCGAGCGGGCGGCGGCGCACGGCGGTACGGCGGCGACGGGTCCCGGTCCGGACGGGCGGGGCTTCGAGGTACGGGTGGAGCTCCCCGTGCCTCCCGTCGGGTCTTCGACGGAAGGGGTGGCACGGTGACGATCCGGGTGGTGGTAGCCGACGACCAGGAGCTGGTCCGGAGCGGTTTCTCGATGATCCTCGACGTGCAGCCGGACATCGAGGTGGTCGCGGAGGCCGGTGACGGCGCGGAGGCGGTGGAGGCGGTGCGCCGCCTCTCCCCCGACGTGGCGCTGCTCGACATCCGGATGCCGCGGCTGGACGGCATCGAGGCGTGCCGGGCGATCAGCGCGGAGACCGGGTGCCGGTCCGTGATGCTGACGACCTTCGACTCGGACGCGTACGTCTACGAGGCGCTGCACGCGGGCGCCAGCGGGTTCCTCCTGAAGGACGTGCGCCGGGACGATCTGGTGCACGCGGTACGGGTGGTGGCGCGGGGCGACTCGCTGCTGGCCCCGTCGGTGGCGCGCCGCCTGGTGGAGGAGTACACCCGCCCGACGCGACGCGAGACTCCCCGGCGGCCCGATCCGCGGCTCGACGCGCTGACGGCCCGCGAGCGCGAGACGTTGCTGCTCCTCGCGCGGGGGCTTTCGAACGCGGAGATCGCGGCGGAGCTGGTCGTGAGCGACCACACGGTGAAGACCCATGTGGGCAACGTGCTGGCGAAGCTGGGGCTGCGGGACCGGATCCAGGCCGTCATCTGCGCGTACGAGAGCGGTCTTGTCACGGCGGGCTCTCCCCCGCTCGGGGGATGAGCGGGGCGGGGGAAGATCCCCCGCTCCGGCGATCCGTGGATCGCCGCAGGTCGGCAGGGTGTGAGTCGTAACGGAACGACGGCTCACACCCACGGAGTTGACCATGAACGCACGCACCCGCGCCCTGCTCGCCACGACCCTCGTCCTGGGCGTCGCGGCCGGCCCGGGGATCCTGCCCGCGACCGCGGCCCAGGCCCCGGCCGTCGCGGCCGCCTCGGACCCCGCCCTGGAGGCGGCGATCGCCGGCCTTCCCTCGAAGGACGCGACGGCCGCGCTGGTACGGATCGGGGGGCGCGAGGGAACCTGGCGGGGCACCTCCGGCGTGCACGACCTGGAGTCGATGCGCCCGGCCGATCCGGACGCCCGCTTCCGCGCCGGTTCGGTGACCAAGGTGTTCACGGCGGCGGTCGCCCTCCAGCTGGCGGGCGAGGGGCGGCTCGACCTGGACCGTACGGCCCGCTCGTACCTGCCGGAGCTGATCCCGGCCCGGTACGGGACGGTGACGGTCCGCCAGCTGCTGAACCACACGCACGGGATCCCGGCACCGGACTTCGCCGGTGCGACGGTCGAGGAGTGGTACGCGAACCGCTTCGAGGTGCACGACCCGCGCGCGATGGTCCGCTCGGCGACGGCGAAGGAGCCGGAGTTCGCCCCCGGGACCCGGCAGCACTACCTCAACATCGGCTACACGATCGCGGGGCTGCTGATCGAGCGGGTGACGGGCGATGCGTACGAGCACCAGGTCCGGGCGCGCGTCCTGGCCCCGCTCGGGCTGCGCGGCACGTACCTGCCCGGGAGCGACCCGCGGATCAGGGGCCCGCACAACCACGGCTACCAGTCGATGCGGCTCGACGACGGCACGACCGGGCTGCGGGACGTGTCGGTGTGGGGTGCCTCGGACGGCTGGGCGGCGGGCGACCTGATCTCCACGACGGCCGATCTGGAGCGTTTCACCCGGGCGCTGTTCCAGGGCCGGGTGGTGCGCGGGCCACTCCTTGAGGAGATGTTCACGCTGCCCCGGGTGCCGGACTTCAAGAGCGGCAAGGACGCCGCGTTCTCCGTGGGGCTCTCGATGAAGAAGCTCGGCGGGCGGGAGGTGTGGGGGAAGACCGGTGGCCGCTGGGGCTACAACGCGGCGATCGCCTCGACCCGCGGCGGCGAGCGCACGCTGGTGTACAGCGTCAACTCCACGGACGCGAAGGGCCAGGACATGAACAGCGTCGCCCTGGCCCTGATGGTCGCGGCCTACGGGCCGCCGACGGCCTGAGGGGCCGGGGCACCCACGGGCACCTGCGCGGTCCCGAGCGCCTGCGCCGCCTCGAGGCGCTTGATCATCCGCCGTACGACGAGCAGCGGGACGATCCCGAAGGCCCCGAACGACATGTCGATGACCGACCACCAGAAGGGGATGTCGCGGATCGGCCCGCAGATCAGGGCGAGCGGGATGATCCCGGCGCAGGCGATCATCCCGAACTCGATCACCCAGATGTTGCGGACGGGGTCGCGGTAGGGCCCGTAGAAGGCGACGGCGATGACGAGGTGCGCGAAGGCGAGCCAGTCGGTGCCGTACAGCAGGAACGGGTACTGCGCGTCGGCGACGTCGAGTCCGGCGCGCACCCGCGCGATCCACTCCAGGAGGCCGGGGAACAGCTCCGCGACGGGCGCGGCCCAGGACGTCAACGCGTCTTCGAGGAGGTGGAGTTCGGTGACGAGCGGGAAGGCGGTCAGCCCGCTCAGCACCAGGCAGACGATGAAGAAGACCAGCCAGACACGGATACGCCGAAGAAGGGCCACGGGCCCGTTCGCCTCGTTCATGACAGCAGACTACGCCCCTCATGAACGTGTTCAAAAATGGGGTCGGGCGGTTCCGCGGCTCACAGCCCGACGATCGCGTTCCACCTCTTCGCGAACTCCGTCCGCTCCTCCGCGGTGGTGTCTCGGGCGATCGCGAGCCGCCCGCGCATCGCGTCGTCGGGGAAGATCAGCGGGTCCTCGGCGAGGGCGGCCAGCTCCTCGTCGTCGGAGTCGGCGAGGACGTCACGGGCGGCCGGGACCGGGCAGACGTAGTTGACCCAGGCGGCCAGCTCGGCGGCCACCTCGGGCTCGTAGTAGTAGTCGACCAGCTTCTCGGCGTTCGTCTTGTGCTGCGCCAGGTTGGGGATCATCAGCGACTCGGCCCACAGCTCGGCGCCCTCCTCGGGGACGACGAACTCGATGTCGGGGTTGTCGGCCTGGAGCTGGATGACGTCGCCCGAGTACGCCTGACAGGCCAGCACGTCGCCCGTCGACAGGTCCTTGATGTAGTCGTTGCCGGTGAAGCGGCGGATGTGCCGCTTCGCGACCAGCGCCTCGATCTGCTCGCACACCGTGTGGAAGTCGTCGGCGGTCCACCGCGTCACGTCGACCCCGTTGCCCTGCATGAGCAGGGCGAAGGACTCGTCGAGCCCGGAGAGCAGGGTGACCTTGCCGCGCAGGTCGGCGTCCCACAGCTGCTTCACCGAACGGAGCTCCCGGCCGAGCTTCTTGCGGTTGTACGCGATGCCCGTGATCCCGGACTGCCAGGGCACGGTGTGCAGCCGGCCCTCGTCGAAGGCGGGCGAGCGCAGCTGCGGGTCGAGGTACCGGCCGATGTTCGGCTGCGCGGCGCGGTCCATCTCCTGGACCCAGCCGAGCCGGACGAACCGGGCGGCCATCCAGTCGCTCATGACGATGAGGTCCCGGCCGGTCTCCTGGTGGTTCATCAGCGCCGGGCTGATCTTGCCGAAGAACTCGTCGTTGTCGTTGATCTCCTCGGTGTACCGCACGGAGATCCCTGATCGCTCCGCGAACGCGTCCAGGGTGGGCCGCTTCGAGGTGTCCTCGTCGTCGGTGTCGATGTAGAGCGGCCAGTTGGCGAAGTCGAGCACGCGGTCGCGCGCGGACAGGTCCCGGCCGGCCCGGCGCCCCGGCTCCACGTAGGCGGCCGGCACCCCGCAGCCGGCGAGCAGCGCCACGGCCCCGGCACCCCCGACCCCGCGCAGCAGGGACCGCCGGGACATGTTCTTCCTCGCTGTCGCTCTCATCCGAGCAGCATCCCGGCCGCGCCGAAGGCGGAGCAATGGACGGTCCGTGCGCCGGAGGGACCACGCCCACGACACCTTGTCGATCACCCGACACCTTCGGGCACAGGATGTCGGGTCCGGCACCCTGGGTGCTCCCTAGCGTGGTGGTCGTCAAGAGGAAGGAACCGGGCGTGCTGGAGAGGCTCAACCAGGCGATGGAGCACATCGAGCTCCACCTGGACCGGCCCGTCGACGTGGCGGAGCTGGCACGGATCGCGGCCACGTCGGAGTACCACCTGCGCCGGATGTTCTCCGCACTCGCGGGCATGCCGCTGTCGGAGTACGTACGGCGCCGGCGGCTCACCCTCGCGGGCGCGGAGGTGCTCGCGGGGCGGGAGACGCTCCTGGAGATCGCCGTGCGGTACGGGTACGGCTCGGGCGAGGCGTTCGCCCGGGCGTTCCGCGCCATGCACGGGGTCGGTCCCGGCGAGGCCCGGCGGACCGGCGCCGCGCTCAGCTCGCAGCCCCGGATGGCCTTCCGACTCGTCGTCGAAGGGAGCAGTGCGATGCGTCACCGCATCAAGGAGAAGCCGGCGTTCACGGTCGTCGGCCCGAAGGCCCGGGTGCCGCTGGTGCACCAGGGGCCGAACCAGGCGATCATGGACTTCGTCCGGGGTCTCGACAAGCCGACCCTGGAGCGCCTGGAGGCGCTGTCGGACCAGGAGCCGCAGGGCATCGTCGCGGTCTGCGACGACCTGGACCCGAGCCGCGCCGAGGGCACGGAACTCGACTACTACCACGGGGTGATCACGGACGCGGCGCCGCCGGAGGGCGTGTCCGTGCTGGCCGTCCCCGCCGGCACCTGGGCCGTCTTCACCACCTCGGGACCGGCCCCGCAGGCCATCCAGGAGCTGTGGCGGGACATCTACACGCAGTGGTTCCCGTCGAACCCGTACCGCGGCCGCCCCGGGCCCGAGATCGCCCGCATCCGGCTCTCGGCGGACGGCACCGAGGCCGACGCCGAGCTGTGGCTGCCGGTGGAGGCGGAGGGGCCGAGGGGTTAGACGGGGCCCCGGACACGACGATCGCGGTCCCGTCGCCCGAGGCGACGGCACCGCGATCGAGGCTCCGTGCGGAGCGAGGGCTCCTAGCCGAGCGAGGTCATGACGTGCTTGATGCGCGTGTAGTCGTCGAAGCCGTAGGCCGAGAGGTCCTTGCCGTAGCCGGACTTCTTGAAGCCGCCGTGGGGCATCTCGGCGACCAGCGGGATGTGGGTGTTGATCCACACGCAGCCGAAGTCCAGGGTCTTCGACATGCGCATCGCGCGGGCATGGTCCTTCGTCCAGACCGAGGAGGCGAGCGCGAACTCGACGCCGTTGGCGTACTCCAGCGCCTGCTCCTCGTCACGGAACGACTGAACCGTGATGACCGGGCCGAAGACCTCGTTCTGGATGATCTCGTCGTCCTGCTTGAGGCCGGAGACGACGGTCGGGGCGTAGAAGTAGCCCTTGTCGCCGACGCGGTGGCCGCCCGCCTCGACCTTGGCGTGGGCCGGGAGGCGCTCGATGAAGCCGGAGACCTGCTTCAGCTGGTTGGCGTTGTTCAGCGGGCCGAAGAGCACGTCCTCGTCGTCCGGCAGGCCGGTCTTGGTGTCGGTGGCGGCCTTGGCCAGCTGCGCGACGAACTCGTCGTGGATGGACTCGTGCACGAGGACACGGGTCGCGGCCGTACAGTCCTGGCCGGCGTTGAAGAAGCCCGCCACGGAGATGTCCTCGACGGCCTTGGCGATGTCGGTGTCCTCGAAGACCACGACCGGGGCCTTGCCGCCCAGCTCCAGGTGGACGCGCTTGACGTCCTTGGCCGCCGACTCGGCGACCTGCATGCCCGCGCGGACCGAGCCGGTGATGGAGGCCATCGCCGGGGTCGGGTGCTCGACCATGGCGCGGCCGGTCTCGCGGTCACCGCAGATGACGTTGAAGACGCCCTTGGGGACGATCGCGCCGATGATCTCGGCCATCAGGACGGTCGAGGCGGGGGTCGTGTCCGAGGGCTTCAGGACCACGGTGTTGCCCGCGGCGAGCGCCGGGGCGAACTTCCACACGGCCATCATCATCGGGTAGTTCCACGGCGCGACCTGGGCGCAGACACCGACGGGCTCGCGGCGGATGATGGAGGTCATGCCCTCCATGTACTCGCCGGCCGAGCGGCCCTCGAGCATCCGGGCGGCACCCGCGAAGAAGCGGATCTGGTCCACCATCGGGGGGATCTCTTCGCTCGCGGTGAGGGCGATCGGCTTGCCGGTGTTCTCGACCTCGGCGGCGATCAGCTCCTCGGCGCGCTCCTCGAAGGCGTCCGCGATCTTCAGCAGGACCTTCTGGCGCTCGGCCGGCGTGGTGTCGCGCCAGGCCGGGAAGGCGGCCGCGGCCGCGTCCATGGCGGCGTCGACGTCCGCCTGGCCGGAGAGCGGAGACGTGGCGAAGACCTCGCCCGTGGCCGGGTTGACCACATCGATGGTCCGTCCGTCCGTGGCGTCCCGGAACTCCCCGTTGATGTAGTTACGCAGCCGGCGCAGCTCGGTGGTCACTTTGCCACCCCTCCTGTCACGTTCGGTCGCACGTCCTCGTGCGGTGTCCCATTTGCCGAGACACCCCAAGCGTAGTCGGTTCCCTGACGCTTTCGACAGGTCCAGCACGCGCCAACTTCGGATTCAGTGAGATTCGAGCATCCAAACAACGAATTTCATCGCTCCGGGGTTGCAAGACCGACGAGTCTCGGTGCACAGTGAGTGCGTGGCCAGTCAAAGCACGAACTCCAGAACCGGTTCCGGTTCGTCCCCGACGATCGATGCCGTCTCCCTGGCGATCATCGAACAGCTCCAGGAGGACGGCCGCCGTCCGTACGCCGCGATCGGCAAGGCCGTGGGGCTGTCCGAGGCAGCCGTACGGCAGCGCGTCCAGAAGCTGCTCGACCAGGGCGTCATGCAGATCGTCGCCGTCACCGACCCGCTCACCGTGGGACTCCGGCGCCAGGCGATGGTCGGCATCAACGTCGAGGGTGACCTGGATCCGGTGGCGGACGCGCTGACTGCCATGTCGGAATGTGAGTACGTGGTGATGACCGCGGGCTCGTTCGACCTGATGGTGGAGGTCGTCTGCGAGGACGACGACCACCTTCTGGATGTGATCAACAAGCGCATCCGCACCCTCCCCGGCGTGCGCTCCACCGAGAGCTTCGTCTACCTCAAGCTCAAGAAGCAGACCTATATGTGGGGAACTCGATAATCGTGACCCAGGACCTGTCCAAGACCGCGTACGACCACCTGTGGATGCACTTCACGCGCATGTCGTCGTACGAGAACTCTCCCGTGCCCACCATCGTGCGTGGCGAGGGCACCTACATCTTCGACGACAAGGGCAAGCGGTACCTCGACGGACTCGCGGGTCTCTTCGTGGTCAACGCCGGTCACGGCCGCAAGGAACTGGCCGAGGTCGCGTACAAGCAGGCCCAGGAGCTCGCGTTCTTCCCCGTGTGGTCGTACGCGCACCCCAAGGCCGTGGAGCTCGCCGAGCGCCTCGCCGACTACGCCCCGGGCGACCTGAACAAGGTCTTCTTCACCACCGGTGGCGGCGAGGCCGTCGAGACCGCCTGGAAGCTCGCCAAGCAGTACTTCAAGCTGCAGGGCAAGCACACCAAGTACAAGGTCATCTCGCGCGCGGTCGCCTACCACGGCACCCCGCAGGGCGCCCTGTCCATCACCGGTCTGCCGGCCCTGAAGGCCCCCTTCGAGCCGCTGGTCCCCGGCGCGCACAAGGTGCCGAACACCAACATCTACCGCGCCCCGATCCACGGCGACGACCCCGAGGCCTTCGGCCGCTGGGCCGCCGACCAGATCGAGCAGCAGATCCTCTTCGAGGGCCCCGAGACCGTCGCGGCCGTCTTCCTCGAGCCGGTGCAGAACGCCGGTGGCTGCTTCCCGCCGCCGCCCGGGTACTTCCAGCGGGTCCGCGAGATCTGCGACCAGTACGACGTGCTGCTCGTCTCCGACGAGACGATCTGCGCCTTCGGCCGCCTCGGCACGATGTTCGCCTGTGACAAGTTCGGCTACGTGCCGGACATGATCACCTGCGCCAAGGGCATGACCTCGGGCTACTCCCCGATCGGTGCCTGCATCGTCTCGGACCGCATCGCCGAGCCGTTCTACAAGGGCGACAACACCTTCCTGCACGGCTACACCTTCGGTGGCCACCCGGTGTCGTCGGCGGTCGCCATCGCCAACCTCGACATCTTCGACAAGGAAGGCCTCAACCAGCACGTGCTGGACAACGAGGGCGCCTTCTTCTCGACGCTGCAGAAGCTGCACGACCTGCCGATCGTCGGCGACGTCCGCGGCAACGGCTACTTCTACGGCATCGAGCTCGTCAAGGACAAGGTCACCAAGGAGTCCTTCACGGACGAGGAGACCGAGCGCGTGCTCTACGGCTTCCTCTCGAAGGCGCTCTTCGAGAACGGCCTGTACTGCCGTGCCGACGACCGTGGCGACCCGGTCATCCAGCTGGCCCCGCCGCTGATCGCCGACCAGGGCACCTTCGACGAGATCGAAGGCATCCTGCGCTCGGTGCTCACCGAGGCGTGGACCAAGCTCTGACGGTTCCGCCCCGGGGAGGCACGGCCCTCCCCGGCACAGGACCTCACGCCGCCCTCACGGCGTGACCCCGGCCCGGGTGTGCGGCCATCCGAGTGGATGGCGGCCGCCCGGGCCGTGTGCTGTCCGTACAAACGGATCTGAATCCTTACGGTGCCCAGTGACCGACAGGCCCGTCCCTTCGTTCCCTCGGACGGGGGAACGCAAGTATCGGATCCGACATCGAGGTGTACGCGATGGCCCCACCGGACAACGACGTGCTCTGGGCGCGTTCCCTGCACTGCACCCTGGAGGGCTCCGACGTCCTGACCGGCGTCTCCCTCGGCGTGCGCGAGGGAGAGATCCTCGCCCTGGTCGGCCCGCGGGGCAGCGGCAAGACCACGCTGATGCGCTGCCTTTCCGGACAGACGGTGGCCCAGCAGGGCGAGGTCTGGTTCAACAGCAGCCCCGTCCACACCCTCAGCCCCGTCCAGCGCGAGCGGCTGCGCCGGGACCGGTTCGGCTGGATCGACCCCGAGCCCGGACTCGTACCGGAGCTGACCGCCTGGGAGAACGCGGCCCTGCCCCTCCTGCTGCGCGGGGTCTCGCACCGGGCCGCGAAGGCCTCCGCCCTGGAGTGGCTGGAGCGCCTCGACATCGGCGGGTGCACCCGCAAGCGCCCGCACGCGCTGACCCAGTCGCAGCGGCAGCGGATCGCCATCGCCCGGGCCCTGGTCACCACCCCGTCCGTGCTCTTCGCCGACGAGCCGACCGCCTCCCTGCACCGCGCGGACGGCGCCCAGGTCCTGCGGACGCTCACCGCCGCCGCCCGCTCGCACCGGATCACCGTGCTGCTCGCCACCCACGACACGGAGGTCGCCGCCCTAGCCGACCGCTCCGTCGCCCTGCTCGACGGACGCCGGGTCGGCGCCGGAGCACCGACCACCGGGGCGGAGGGCGTCGCCGCGTGCTCGCTCTCCGTCTAGTCCGCGGGACCCACCCCCTCGTCCTGCTGCGGCGCCTCCTGGTCGCCGCGGCGGCCGCGGGGGTCGGCTTTCTGCTGCTGTGCACGCTGGGGTACGCCGTGGGCCACCCGGACCGGTCCTCCGCCGCGACCCTGCGGCTGCTGTGGTGCCTGATCCCGATGGCCGCCACCGTGCACTTCGCGGTGGCCGTGGCCCGTACGGATCCCAGCACCCGGCCGCGCCCCGGGCTCTCGGCGATCGGACTCGGCCCGGCCCGGCTCACCGCGATCGCCGCGGCCTCGACGGCCGTCGCCTGCACGCTCGGCTCGATGGTCGCGCTGCTGTTCTACCTGCACCTGCGCGGCGACATCACGGGCCTGCCGTTCGACGGAGCGGCCGCAGAACTGCTCGCGGCCGGCCGGCCGATCCCGCTGGCGGGCGCGCTCACCCTCCTCGCGATCCTCCCGGTGGCCGCCTCCACCGCCGCCGCCCTCGCCCTGCGCCCCCGCAAGGCGCCGGCGCCCCCCGAGGGCGCGGAGCGGACGGCCCCCTCGGGTCTCCCCTGGGGCGTGGCGCTCCTCGCGGTCGGCCTCGCCGTCGAGACGTACGCGGGCCAGGGCGGCGCGGACGGCGGCCTGCCGCTCCCCGGCCGCTTCGACGGCAACCCGGCCGGGGTGCTCGCGGGCTGGATCCTCACCGCCATCGGCCTCGCCATGGCGGGTCCCGGCATCACCCACTGGTGCGGCCGGCTGCTCCAGGCCGTCCGGCCCGGCGCGACGCGGCTCCTCGCGGGCCGGGTGCTGATGGACGAGTCCCGCCGCATCGGACGCCCGCTCGGCGTGGTGTGCGCGGTGGCGTCGGGCGCGGTCGCGGCGGCGACCCTGTACGACGCGGGGACCGGCGACTTCGGCCCGCTGACCGGCCTGGGCGCGGCCCTGGTGATGGCCTGTACTACGGCGACGCTCCTGACGGCGGCCCTGGAGTCCAAGCAGTGCCGGGCCCACACCACGGAGGCCCTCGTCCGGCTCGGCGCACCGCCCACGGTCCTGCGCACCGCGGCGCTGATGCGCGCGGGCGCGCTGCTCGCGGTGTTCCTGCCGCTGACCTGGCTGGTGGGCACGCTGGCCGCCGTGCCGCTCGGCGGCTGAGCGACACCGGAAGGCCCGGTGCCCCCCGGGGCCCTACGCTGGCCCCATGACCCGCCGTGACGCACGCGAGATCCACACCGCCGCCGAGTTCGACGAGGTCATCGCCCGAGGCTCCCTCCACGGCTTCCGGGTCCAGTCGGTGGACCTCACCGACCGGACCTTCGCCCTGCTCGCCACCTCCACGGACGGCGCCGTCTTCCTCGGCTGCGAGCTCCAGCCAGAGGCCGCCGCCAAGGTCCGCGCGGACGGGGCGCTGGTCTTCCCACCCGTACCGGAGCTGCCGTTCGACCCGTACCGCGCGCATCTGTACTCCCCCGAGGAACTGTTCGACCGGGTCGGGGACGCGGGGTACGAGGCGACGCCCGACTTCCTCGCGTACGACTGGTTCCGGCGGACCAGGGCCGACGGGGACGTCTTCGCGTCGATGCTCCGGTCCGTCCACGACGACGCGATCTCCGACGCCCTCGACGAACTCCTCGCCGGCGCCCGGGTCGTCGGCGTCATGGGCGGGCACGCGATGGGCCGCGGCACGGACGCGTACGCCGGGGCGGCCCGGCTCGGCCGCACGCTCGCCCGCGCCGGGCTGACCGTGGCGACCGGCGGCGGACCCGGCGCGATGGAGGCGGCGAACCTCGGCGCGTACACCGCGCCGCTCGCCGACGACGTTCTCGACGAGGCGCTCGAACTCCTCGCCAAGGCACCCTCCTTCACCCCCTCGGTCACCGACTGGGCGCGGGCCGCCTTCGAGGTGCGGGCCCGCTGGCCGAAGGGCGGCGACTCGGTGGGCATCCCCACCTGGTTCTACGGCCACGAGCCGCCGAACGCCTTCGCGGGCCACCTCGCCAAGTACTTCGCCAACGCCACCCGGGAGGACGGTCTGCTCGCCCGCTGCGACGCGGGCGTGATCTTCCTGCCGGGCGCGGCCGGCACGGTCCAGGAGATCTTCGACAACGCGACGCCGAACTACTACGAGTCGCGGGGAGAGCCCACCCCCATGGTCCTCGTCGACCGGGCCCACTGGACGGACCGCCTCCCCGCCTGGCCGCTGCTCCGGTCCCTGGCCGCCGAGCGCCCGATGGCGGCGAGGATCGCCCTGGTCGACTCCGTCGACGAGGCCCCGGAAGCCCTCCGCCGACTGGCCGCTCTCTAGGGCTCGTCGTTCCGGTCCGGCAGGGTGAGGGTCGCGACGGCACCGCCCGAGTCGGCGTCGGAGCCCGCGTCGGCATCGGCATCGGCATCGGCGAAGGTCAGGCGGGCTCCGATCACCTGGGCCTGGCCGACCGCGATCGTCAGGCCCAGACCGTGGCCGCGGCCTCGTTCGGCGGCGCCGGTGCGGAAGCGCTGCGGGCCTTCGGCGAGCAGCTCCGCGGGGAAGCCCGGCCCGTGGTCGCGTACGACGACGGTCGCGCCGTCGACCGTGACCTCCACGGGCGGTGCGCCGTGACGGTGGGCGTTGACGACGAGGTTGGTGACGATCCGGTCGACGCGGCGCGGGTCGGTCTCGACCACCGCGCGGGCGGTGACGGTGATCGCGGTGTCGAGCCCCGTGCGCCGTACGGACTCCTCGACCAGCTCGTCCAGCGGCACCGGCTGCGGGTCGGCCCGCTCCGCGCCCGCGTCGAGGCGGGAGATCTCCAGCAGGTCGTCGACCAGGCCGTGCAGCACCTTCACCCGGTCGCGTACGAGATCGGTGGCCTCGCCCTCCGGGAGCAGCGAGGCGGAGGCGACCAGGCCCGCGAGCGGGGTGCGCAGTTCATGGGCGACGTCGGCGGTGAAGCGCTGCTCCGCGTGGAGCCGGCTCTGCAGCGCGTCGGCCATGTGGTCGACGGCCGAGGAGATCTCGCCGATCTCGTCGTGCCCCCGGCCCGCGCTGCGCGCGTCGAGGTCGCCGTGGCGGATGCGGCGGGCGGTTCCGGCGACCCGGCGCAGCCGGCGCACCACGAGTTCGGCGGCGAGCAGGGTGACGGGGACGACGACGGCGAGGGTGGCGAGGGCCGCGTACCGCATGTGCCGGTCGAGGGCCTCGCGGCCGTACTGGTCGGCGACCATGTTGACGCTCACGGCCAGCGGGGTGCCGTCGACCTCCGTGGCCGCCCACATGGACGGGCCCTGGGCCGGTCTGCTGGTGTCGTACCAGGTGACCGGCGCCGGTCCGGCGGCGAGCAGGTCGAGGAGCCGGTCCGGCACCTCGCCACCGGTCCGGTAGGCCGGCCTCGGGTCCCCGTCCTGAGGGGCGCGGCCTTGCCGCGCGTCGCGGAACTCGGCCTGGGCCGCGTCCAGTTCGCGCAGGGCGTCGGCGCGCCCGATGTTCATCGAGCGGGTCTCGGTGGTGCGGTGGACCAGGACGCCGATGCCCAGGGCCATCGCGCAGGCCGCCGCGGCGACCCCGGCGGCGATCTTCCAGCGCAGGGACCTCGGGTCGGCCAGGCGCCACAGGGACCGGCGGGTGTCGCCGGGCGGGGTCGCGGGATCCATCACTCGCTCTCGTTCTCTCTCGGCCCGCCCGGTGGTCAGCGGCGGAACTTGTAGCCGAAGCCGCGCACGGTCTCGATGTGGTCGGCGCCGATCTTCTTGCGCAGCCGCTGCACGGCAAGGTCGACGACCCGGATGTCGCCGTCCCAGCCGTAGTCCCACACCTCGCGCAGCAGGGTCGCGCGCTGCAGGGCGACGCCGGGCGCGGCCACGAACTCCAGGAGCAGGCGCAGTTCGGTGGGGGTCAGGGCGAGGGGCGTGCCGTCCTTGTGGACCTCCAGGCCCCGGGTGTCCACGGTCAGGTCCCGGAAGGAGAGCACCCCCGTGTCGTCGTCGGCGGGCATGGGGGCGGTGAAGGTGGCGCGCCGCAGCAGGGTGCGGATCCGGGCGAGGAGCACGGTGGTGTCGACCGGTTTGACGACGTAGTCGTCGGCGCCCGCCTCGAGGCCCGCGACGACGTCCAGGGCGTCGCCGCGCGCCGACATCATCAGGACGGGCGCCTGGCTGGTCTCGCGGATCCTGCGGCAGAGCCCGATCCCGTCGAGCTGGGGCAGCATGACGTCGAGGAGCAGCAGGTCGTGCTCCGTCTCCCGGAACATCTCCAGACCGGTCAGGCCGTCGGGCGCCGACGAGACCCGGTAGCCGTAGCGCTCCAGGGACAGGCCCACGGATCTGCGGATCGTGTCGTCGTCCTCGACGAGGAGGATGTGGACGGAGGAGGGCTGGTCGCGCATGTGGTCGCCTGGGGCCGTTTCGTAGGAGCCTGTCGTGGGTGTGCGTCTGGTCCCGACGGTAACCGCCGGGACCTGACGGCAGCCGTCGGCCCGACAGGGCGAGGACCGTCGATCCGTCCGCCCACCGTCACCACCGCAAGGTCGCCGCGACCGGCAGATGGTCGCTCGCCGTTCGGGGCAGCGTCCAGGCGGAGACGGCGGTGACTCCCTTGACCAGGATCTGGTCGATCCGGGTCACCGGGAACGAAGCGGGCCAGCTGAACCCGAACCCCGCCCCGGCCTCCTCCTGCGCCGAGCGCAGCCCGGCGGTGACCGGGGCGAGGGCGCTGTCGTCGGTGGTGCCGTTGAAGTCGCCGACCACGACGACCCGGTCCAGCGGCTCGGCCCGTACGGCGGCGGCGAGGGCGACCGCCGCTTCGTTGCGGCGCGCGGTGTTGAACCCCTTGGCCAGGCTGACCCGCACCGAGGCGAGATGCGCGGTGTACACGGCGAGTGGCCCCTTCGGGGTGTCGGCGGTGGCGCGCAGGGCGCGGGTCCACGGCATGATCGCGAGGGGCCGCACGTCGCGCAGCGGGTAGGTGCTCCAGAGCCCGACCGTGCCCTGCACGGAGTGGTACGGGTGGGACTCCGCCAGCGCCCGTTCGTAGGCGGGGGCGGTGCGGGGCGAGAGTTCCTCCAGGGCGATCACCTGGGCGCCGGAGGCGGTGAGGGAGCGGGCGGTGCCCGCCGGGTCGGGGTTCCCGTCGTGCACGTTGTGGCTGACGACGGTGAGGTCCCCGCCGGCCGCGCCGGCTCCGCGCTTGTCGACGAGCATCCCGCCGAACAGGGAGCACCACACCACCGCCGGGACCAGCACGGCCACGGCGGTGACCGCCGACCGCCGCAGCGCGGCCAGGGCGAGCAGCACGAGCACGCCCACGCCCGACCAGGGCAGGAAGGTCTGCAGCAGGCTCCCGAAGCTGCCGAGGACGTCGACGGGCGGACGCGCGGCGACGAGCATGCCGACGCCGACGAGGACGGCCACGACGACAGCCGGACGGCCGCCCCGGAGCAGCAGGAGAAGGGCGCGGCGCGGCCGGGGCCCGCCGGGGGCGCTGCCGCCCCGATCATCGCCCGGGGAGTCCACACGGGCCGTGCGTGTCCAAAGGTCCGTCACCGGCGATCCCCTCATCGGGCCGAGATGCACGCGACGCCCGCGCACGGCTCAACCCTGGGTGAGGAGCACATCCACGCGATCATGGCGGTGCGTCCGGGAACGCGCGGAATTGTGTCGACGACGTATCGGCCGGGCGGCGCGGCCTCGGTCAGAGCCTCCGTACCGCCTGCGCCTCCGCCCGCTCCACCGACGCCCGGCCGTGCACATGGACGAGGGCCAGGTGGAACAGCGCCGGCGCGAGCGGCGCCCAGCGGTGGATCCGGTCGGGCCGCAACAGGTACCGGGTCACGTCGGCCGACCGGAACGGCACGTACTCCACGGTCTGGTGCTCCCAGCGGTCGGCGACGCCCCTGCTCATCCGCGACTGGAGCTGATCGCCCGTCATGTCCTTGAGCCGGGCGTAGAAGTGGGCGCTCCACTGCCGCCGTTCGACGTCGAGGACGAAGGCGAGGAGCGCGAGGGTGTACTCGTGCGGCTCCAGGGCCATCTCCTCGCGCATCCCACGCCGGGCGACGGCGTGCAGGTCGGGGGCGCCGAGCGCCGTCGCGTCGATGTTCCGGGCCAGGCCCTCGTTGACCGAGGAGTTCCACAGCCCGGGCGCCGAGCGGACCCGGTCGCCGCGCCGGCTGACCGCGAGGAGATGGTCGGCGGTGACGACGGCGATGTTGACGGCGAAGCTGCACTGGAGGAACGCGGGTGCCTCCAGCGGCCGTTCGGTGTCGAGGTACCGGCTTCGGGGCGTCGATCCGTCCGGCATCCTGCGGTCGAGCTGCTGGGCGGCGAGGAAGGTGTAGTAGTCCGTGGGCCGCAGCCGCAGATGCACCTCGGGCTGTTCGTCCAGCGGGGTACGGGTGGTCTCCAGGCCCTCGACGGCGTACCGGGCCCCGTTCCAGACGGGCGCGCGGTCCCCCGCGGTCTCCGCGCGGCTCTCCTCCGCCTCGATCTCGGCGCGCCAGCCCGCCATGTCGGCGGGCAGTTCGATCTCCTCGGCGCCGACCCGGACGTGCACGGACTCCGGCGCGATGGCGCGGTCGCCGTCGCCCTCCACGACGAGTGCGCTGGTGTGCAGGGGGCCGAGGGAGAAGGTGGACCAGGCCCTCCCCGCCCCCTCGCGGTAGGTGAGGCTGCGGACCACGCCCGCCGAGCGGCGCCGGATCCTGAACCACACGTCCTGCGTCCACTGCTGGAAGAGGGTCGCGAACACCACTCCGAGGATGGCGCCGAGCACTCCGTTGCCCACGTCTATTCCGCTCACTCGCAGCAGCGTAGGCGAGTTGATCACGGTTGACGATCCGTCACCCGGCGGCGGGAGCGTCCCCCGTGAGCACGACGACCTCGTCGGCGGCGAAGCTCACGCCCACCTCCGCGCCCACCTCGGGGGCGTCACGGAGGGCGCACTCGGCCTCCAGGGGCGGGCCTTCGGCCGGCTGCAGGAGCACGGCGACATGCGTCCCCCGGAAGGTTCGGGAGGCGACGGCGCAGCGCATGCCGTCCTTCGGGGCGACGAGCCGGACGCCCGCCGGGCGCACCAGGACCTCCCGCGCGCCCTGGGGCGAGCCGTCGGGTACCGGGACCTTGCCCCACGGGGTCTCGGCGGCGGCGCCGCTCACCGTCCCGGGCACGATGTTGTCGAAGCCGAGGAACCGGGCCACGAACGGGGAGGCGGGGTGCCGCCAGACGTCCAGCGGCGTCCCGGACTGGGCGATCCGGCCGTCGCGCATCACCACGACCCGGTCGGCGAGCGCGAACGCCTCGCCCTGGTCGTGTGTGACGGCCAGCACGGTCGTACCCAACTGCCGGAAGAGGGAGCGCAGTTCGACCACGAGCCGTTCCCGCAGGCCCCGGTCGAGTTGCCCGAGGGGCTCGTCCAGCATCAGCAGCCGAGGGCGGGGTGCGAGGGCGCGGGCGAGCGCCACGCGCTGCTGCTCGCCGCCGGAGAGCGCGGCGACGGCCCGGCGCTCGGCCCCGGGGAGCCCGACCAGCTCCAGCAACTCCCGTACCCGGGCGTCCCGTTCGGCCTTCGCCACACCGCGCATCCGGAGCCCGAAGGCGACGTTGGCGCCGACGTCCCGCTGCGGGAAGAGCTGGTGGTCCTGGAACATCAGACCAACCCCGCGCCGGTGCGCGGGCACGCCCGCCTGGTCGGCGCCGTCCAGCCGGACCCGCCCGCCGTGGAGCGCCTGGAGTCCGGCGACGGCCCGCAGGAGCGTGGACTTGCCGCTGCCGCTGGGGCCGAGCACGCACACGATCTCGTGGTCGGCGACCTCCAGGTCCACGGAGTCGACCACGGCCCGCTCCCCGAACCGTACGGTCACGTCCTCGAAGCGCAGCATCAGAACTCCCCTGAGCCGGAGGCGGCCCGGTCGACGCGGAGCCGTTCGAGGAGCAGCAGGGACACCGCGCACACCACCATCAGAATCGTCGAAAGGGCCATGGCCTGGCCGTAGTTGAGCTCACCCGGCCGGCCGAGGAGCCGGGCGACGGCGACCGGCAGCGTCGGGTTGTCGGGCCGGGCGATGAAGACGGTCGCGCCGAACTCGCCGAGCGAGACGGCGAAGGCGAACCCGGCCGCGATGAGCAGCGCCCGCCGCACCAGCGGCAGGTCGACCTCGCGCCAGGCACGCAGCGGCGAGGCCCCGAGGACGGCCGCCGCCTCCCGCAGCCGCTCGTCCACCGCGCGCAGGACGGGCAGCATGGTCCGCACGACGAAGGGGACACCGACCAGGGCCTGCGCGAGCGGCACGAGGATCCAGCTCGCCCGCAGGTCGAACGGCGGCTCGTCCAGGGTGATCAGGAAGCCGAAGCCGACCGTCACCGCCGACACCCCGAGCGGCAGCATCAGCAGCGCGTCGAAGCCGCGCACGAGCCGCCCTGCCCGCCGGGTGAGCGCGGCGGCGGCGAGTCCCCCGATCACCAGGGCGATCGCGGTGGCGACGACGGCGTACCGCAGGGAGTTCCCGATCGTGTCGACCAGGGGCACGAGGAACGTGCCGGAGGGGTCGGTGGACTGCAGGGCCCGGTAGTAGTCGAGCCCGTACCCGTCGGGGGTGGCGAAGGAGCGCTCGATCAGCACGGCGAGCGGAAGGACGAGCAGCAGGACGATCGAGACGAGGACACCCCCGAAGAGGGCCCACTGGCCGATCCCGGTGATCCGGCGGGCGGTCTGCTCGGGCGGTACGAGCTTCAGGGCCGTCTCCCGCCGCCGTACCGTCCGGGCGTGCACGGCGAGGACGACGCCGACGGCGACGAACTGGACGATCGTGAGCACGGCGGCCGTCGTCAGGTCGAAGCGGTCGACCGTCTGCCGGTAGATCTCGGTCTCCAGGGTGGAGTACGCCGGTCCGCCGAGGATCTGGACGACGGCGAAGGAGCCGGCGGTGAAGAGGAAGACCATCAGCGCCGCCGCTCCGACGGCGGGGGCGAGCGCGGGCAGCGTCACCGTCCGCCAGGCGGTGAAACGGGAGGCGCCGAGGACGCGGGCGGCCTCCTCCTGGCGGGGGTCGAGCTGCGCCCACAGTCCGCCGACGGTCCTGACGACGACGGCGTAGTTGAAGAAGACGTGGGCGAGGAGGATGGCCCAGACGGTGGTGTCGAGGCGGACGCCCCACAGTTCGTCGAGCAGCCCGCCGCGGCCGACGAGGGCGAGGAAGGCCGTACCGACCATGACGGTCGGCATCACGAAGGGGACGGTGACGACGGCGCGCAGCAGCCCCTTGCCGGGGAAGTCGAAGCGCGCGAAGACGTACGCCCCGGGCAGGGCTATCAGCAGGGTCAGCGCGGTGGAGGCGAGCGCCTGCCAGAGGGTGAACCAGAGGACGTCGAGGATCTCCGGCCGGGTCAGCGTCTCGCCGAACCGGCCGAACTCCCACGCCCCGTCGACGCGCAGCCCGCGCTCGACGATCGAGGCGACGGGCCACGCGAAGAAGAGCGCGAAGAAGGCGACGGGCACGACCATCAGGCCGAGCCGCGCCGCGCTTCCCCGGCGGTCGGGGACTACTTCAGAACGGTCGAGGACCACGACTGGATCCACTGGTCACGCTTCTCGGCGATCTTCTCGGGCGCCATGGTCTGCGGCTTGTCGATCACCACACCGTGCTTCGTGAACAGCTCGGGCAGCTGGGCTTCCTTCGTCACCGGGTTGACGAACATCTGCAGCGGCATGTCCTCCTGGAACTTCTTGGAGATCAGGAAGTCGATCAGCGCCTTGCCGCCCTCGGGGTTCTTCGCCCCGTTCAGCAGCCCGGCGAACTCGATCTGCCGGAAGCAGGTGCCGGTGGAGACGCCGGTGGGCGCTTCCTTCGGCTGCGGGTCGGCGTAGAGGACCTCGACCGGCGGGCTGGAGGCGTAGCTGACGACCAGCGGCCGGTCGCCCTTGGCCTGCTTGCCGCCGGCGGAGCCGGAGAACTCCTGGTTGTAGGCGAGCTCCCAGCTGTCGACGACCTTCACGCCGTTGGCCTTGAGCTTCGTCCAGTAGTCCTGCCAGCCGTCGTCGCCGTACTGGGCGGCGGTGCCGAGCAGGAAACCGAGGCCCGGGGAGGACTTCTCGGGGTTCTCGACCACGAGCAGGTTCTTGTACTCCGGCTTGGCCAGGTCGTCGAAGGTCTGCGGGGGCGCGAGCTTCTTGTCGGCGAAGTACTTCTTGTCGTAGTTGACGCAGATGTCGCCGGTGTCGATCGGGGTGACGCGGTGCTCCTTGTCGAGCCGCGTCTCGGGCGCGACCGCGTCCAGACCCTTCGCCTCGTACGGGACGAAGATCCCGTTGTCGAGCGCACGGGAGAGCAGGGTGTTGTCGACGCCGAAGAAGACGTCTCCCTGCGGGGAGCCCTTGGTGAGGATCTCCTTGTTGACGGCGACGCCCGCGTCACCGCTCTTGAGGACCTTGACGGTGAAGCCGGTCTGCTTGGTGAACTCCGCCAGGACCTCCTTGGAGGCGTTGAAGGAGTCGTGGCTGACGAGGGTCACGGTCTTCGGCGTGGGCTCACCGCTCTTGCCGGCCGCGTCCCTGATGTCCTCGGTGCCGCAGGCGGCGAGGGTGGTGACGCCCAGCGCCGCGGCGATCGCGGCGGCGGCCATCTTCTTGGTGCTCACGGAAATTCCTCCTGGGTGTGACCAGGAAGAGACGCGGCCCTGCCCACCGGAGGGTGGGCAGGGCGCAACAGCTTGAGTTGCGACCGAACTTCCTACCCAGAATGACCTGGGCGAGGTTCAGAGGGTCTGCGGTCCGTGACCGCACTCTCAGCGCTGTGGCGCTCCCCTGTCGGAATATGGAGATGTGTTCGAGCACAGACTACAAGGTCAGCGCTCCGAGGCCGCCAGCTGTCCACAGGCACCGTCGATCTCCTGACCACGGGTGTCACGGACGGTGACGGGCACGCCATGGGACGCGATGGCCTCGACGAAGGCCTTCTCGTCCTCGGGCCGGGACGCGGTCCACTTGGACCCGGGCGTCGGGTTCAGCGGAATCAGGTTCACATGGACCCGCTTGCCCTTGAGCAGCCGCCCGAGCAGGTCGCCCCGCCACGCCTGGTCGTTGATGTCGCGGATGAGCGCGTACTCGATGGAGATCCGGCGCCCGGACTTCTCGGCGTACTCCCACGCGGCGTCGAGGACCTCGCGGACCTTCCAGCGCGTGTTGACGGGCACGAGGGTGTCGCGCAGCTCGTCGTCGGGGGCGTGCAGCGAGACGGCGAGCCGGCACTTGAAGCCCTCGTCGGCGAAGCGCAGCATCGCCGGGACGAGGCCCACGGTGGAGACGGTGATCCCGCGCTGCGAGAGCCCGAGCCCGTCCGGCTCGGGGTCGGTGAGCCGGCGGATGGCGCCGACGACCCGCTTGTAGTTGGCGAGCGGCTCGCCCATGCCCATGAAGACGATGTTGCTGAGCCGCGCCGGCCCACCGGGCACTTCCCCGTCACGCAGGGCACGCATGCCGTCGACGATCTGGTGCACGATCTCGGCCGTCGACAGGTTCCGGTCGAGCCCGGCCTGCCCGGTGGCACAGAACGGGCAGTTCATCCCGCAGCCGGCCTGGGAGGAGATGCACATGGTGACCCGGTCCGGGTACCGCATCAGCACGGACTCGACGAGCGTGCCGTCGTGCAGCTTCCACAGGGTCTTACGGGTGGTGTCGTCGTCGCACGAGATGTGCCGGACCACCGACATCAGGTCGGGCAGCAGCTCCCCCTGCAGCTTCTCGCGCGAGGCGGCGGGGATGTCGGTCCACTCGGCGGGGTCGTGGGCGTACCGCGCGAAGTAGTGCGTGGACAGCTGCTTGGCGCGGAACGGCTTCTCGCCGATCGCGGCGACGGCCTCCTTGCGCTCGGCGGGCGTGAGGTCGGCAAGGTGCCGCGGCGGCTTCTTGGCTCCGCGCGGGGCGACGAAAGTGAGTTCTCCGGGCTTGGGCATGGTGGTACCAGTGTCGCAGACGGAACCCACTGTCCCTGGGCCGTCGCGCTGCCGGGTGGTGACCGGTGGTGGCCGTCGGTGCCCGATGGCGGCCCCGGGACGGCCCGGAACAGCAGCTCACCCTGTGGACCGGGCTCGTTCGGGCACCGTCTGCGTGATGCGCCACAGTCCGCGCGGCCGGGCCGATGTCGGAGGTGGCCGCTAGAGTCACCGGCCATGGGGGATCAGAGCAAGCGTACGAAGCCGTGCAAGTGGTGCGGGCGACAGCTGGTGTACCGGTCGTGGTGGCGCTCTCGCCGGTACTGCAACCGGTGGCATCAGGTGCGGAAGTGGGTCTCGCGGATCGTCGACGTGGTCGGAGAGGCCGCAAGCGCCTGACCAGCCCGCTCAGGTGCGGCATGACGCGACGCGCGGCCCACGCCCGGTGGGTTCTCCGAGCGTGGGCATGGTGGCACGGGTGCCGTGGAGGAACGGCGAAGGGCCCGCAGCCTGTGGGCAACGGGCCCTTCACCTCAGAACGCGCAGGTCAGGTGGTGCCGACGAAGAGCACCAGGAGCAGCCAGACCACCGGGGCCGTCGGCAGCAGGGAGTCCAGGCGGTCCATGATGCCGCCGTGGCCGGGCAGCAGCGTGCCCATGTCCTTGATGCCGAGGTCACGCTTGATCATCGACTCGCCGAGGTCGCCGAGCGTCGCGCTCGCCGCCACCGCGAGGCCGAGCAGCAGGCCCTGCCACCACGTGCCGTCGTCGATCAGGAACTCCATGCACAGCGCGCCCGCCGCCATCGCGAACGCCACCGCTCCGAGCAGGCCCTCGCGGGTCTTGCCGGGGCTGATGCGCGGTGCCAGCTTGTGCTTGCCGAAGCGCCAGCCGATCGCGTACGCGCCGGTGTCGCTGACGACCGTGAGCAGCAGGAACGTGAGGACCCGCTCCGGGCCGTCGTCGGCCGTGAGCATCAGCGCCACGAACGTGGCCAGGAACGGCACGTAGAACGCGGCGAAGACGCCCGCCGTGACGTCCTTCAGATAGCCCTCGGGCGGCTCCGTCATGCGCCACACGAGGACCGCGAGGGCGGTCAGGGCCATGGCGACCCAGGCCCCCTCCGCACCGCGGACATAGCCGGCCACGACCATCGCCGCGCCACCGACCGCCAGCGGGACGAGCGGGGCCTTGATGCCCTTGCGTTCCTGGAGGCGGGAGGTGAGCTCCCAGAGACCGACCACGACGGCGACGGCGATGACGCCGACGAACGCGGCCTTCCAGATGAAGAGGGACGCGATGATGACGGCGCCGAGCCCGACCCCGACCCCTATGGCCGCGCCCAGGTCGCGCCCCGCGCTCTTCTTCTGCGGGGTCGCGGGCCGGTTCGGGCTGGACATGGGCTCCTGCGGGTGCTCGTTCGGCGTCTCGTCACGGAACAGGGGACCGCTCGGCTGAGCGGCCCCCCGGCCGTGCTCGTCCTGGTGATCGCCGGCGGGGACGTCGGGCACGATGGGCATGGGCCGAGTCTGCGCCGCCTGCAGCCCATCGTATGCGGGACCCGCCGGGGCAGGCCCCTGGTCGGGCCCCCAGTAGCCGGAACCGGCCGGGGCCCCCCAGGAAGAGTCGTTCATCAGACCTCGAGCAGCTCGGCTTCCTTGTGCTTCAGCAGCTCGTCCACCTGCGCGACGTACTTCGCGGTGGTGTCGTCGAGCTCCTTCTCGCCGCGGCGGCCCTCGTCCTCGCCGACCTCGCCGTCCTTGACCAGCTTGTCGATGGTCTCCTTGGCCTTGCGGCGCACGGAACGGATGGAGATCTTGGAGTCCTCGGCCTTGCCCTTGGCCACCTTGATGTACTCGCGGCGGCGCTCCTCGGTGAGCTCGGGGAACACCACACGGATGATGTTGCCGTCGTTGCTCGGGTTGACGCCGAGGTCCGAGTCACGGATGGCCTGCTCGATGTTGCGCAGCGCGCTCTTGTCGAACGGAGTCACGACCGCCATGCGCGGCTCGGGAACCGAGAACGAGGCCAGCTGATTGATCGGCGTGATCGCACCGTAGTAGTCGGCCACGATCTTGTTGAACATCGCCGGGTGCGCACGCCCGGTGCGGATCGCGGCGAAGTCCTCCTTGGCGACCACGACGGCCTTCTCCATCTTCTCCTCGGCCTCGAGGAGGGTCTCTTCGATCACCACTTGCTCCTGCGTGTCGTCGCGTCTTGTCCTGCACGGTGATACGACCGGCAGGGCTCTGGTCCGTCCCCTCGAGGGGAGGTACCCGGTTCGAGCCGAGGCTCAGGCCCGGGTGCCCTGGTCGCTCACGAGAGTGCCGATCTTCTCACCCTTCACCGCGCGCGCGATATTGCCCTCGGCGAGCAGTTCGAAGACGAGGATCGGGAGAGTGTTGTCGCGGCACAGGGTGATGGCGGTGGCGTCGGCGACCTTGAGGTCGCGGGAGAGCACCTCGCCGTACTCCAGCGCGTCGAACTTGACCGCGTCGGGGTTGGTCTTCGGGTCGGAGTCGTAGACCCCGTCCACGCCGTTCTTGCCCATGAGCAGGGCCTCGGCGTCGATCTCCAGGGCGCGCTGGGCGGCCGTGGTGTCGGTGGAGAAGTACGGCATGCCCATACCGGCGCCGAAGATGACCACGCGGCCCTTCTCCAGGTGGCGCACGGCCCGCAGCGGGATGTACGGCTCCGCGACCTGACCCATGGTGATGGCGGTCTGGACGCGGGAGTCGATGCCCTCCTTCTCCAGGAAGTCCTGGAGGGCGAGGCAGTTCATGACGGTGCCGAGCATGCCCATGTAGTCGGAGCGGGCCCGGTCCATGCCGCGTACCTGCAGTTCGGCGCCGCGGAAGAAGTTGCCGCCGCCGATGACGACGGCGATCTCCGCGCCGTCGCGGACGACTGCGGCGATCTCGCGTGCGATCTTGTGCACGACGTCGGGGTCGACGCCGAGACCGCCGCCTCCGGCGAATGCCTCGCCGGACAGCTTCAGCATGAAGCGGCTGGCCTTTTTGCCGTGGTTGTCGTCGCCCTGTACGGCGCTCTGGTTCATGGAGATCTCCTCGTGCACATACGACGAAGGCCATTGCCGGTGGGTCCTTGCGGTTTCCCGTACGGCAATGGCCTCCTCGTCAGATCTGCGGTCGTCCTGCGCGAGCGCGGACGACTGCTTCAGACCCTACCGGGGTCCGGTGTCCGTCGCGTACGGACTCAGATGCCGACCTTGATGCGCGTGAAGCGCTTCAGGGTGACACCGGCTTCCTTCAGGATCTGCTCGACGGACTTCTTGTTGTCGAGCGCGTACGGCTGACCGAGCAGCGTGGCGTCCTTGAAGAAGCCGTTGACGCGACCCTCGACGATCTTCGGGAGCGCGGCCTCGGGCTTGCCCTCGGCGCGGGTGGTCTCCTCGGCGACGCGACGCTCGGTCTCGACGACCTCGGCCGGGACGTCCTCACGGGTGAGGTACTTCGGCGCGAAGGCGGCGATGTGCTGCGCGACGCCCTTGGCGACCTCGGCGTTCGGCTTGTCCAGCTCGACGAGGACACCGATCTGCGGGGGCAGGTCGGGCATCGTGCGGTGCATGTAGGCGTAGACGGAGCCGTCGGCGTACTGCGCGAAGCGGTCGAGGACGATCTTCTCGCCGAGGTTGGCGTTGGCCTCGTCCACGAAGGCCTGCACGGTCTTGCCGGCCTCGATCTCGGAGGCGAGCAGCGCCTCCAGGTCGGCCGGGGAGGTGGCGGCGACGTGGGCGGCCAGCTGGTTGGCGACGGCCTGGAACTTGTCACCCTTGGCGACGAAGTCCGTCTCGCACTTCAGCTCGACGAGGACACCGGAGGTGTTGTCGTCGGCGATGAGGGAGACGACGGCGCCGTTCTCGGCAGAGCGGCCCTCGCGCTTGGCGACGCCCTTCTGGCCCTTGATGCGCAGCGCCTCGACGGCCTTGTCGACGTTGCCGTCGGCCTCGTCCAGGGCCTTCTTGCAGTCCATCATGCCGGCGCCGGTGAGCTCACGGAGCTTCTTGACGTCAGCGGCGGTGTAGTTCGCCATGAGTCTGAGTTTCTCTCTCGAAGTCTGAAAGATCTACGGGTGGACGGCGGGGGCTTTGTGGGCCCCCGCCGTCGACATCCGAAACAACCAACCGGACCTGACCTGTGCGGTCAGGACGTGGGTCAGGCCTGCTCGGCCTCGGCGGCCGGAGCCTCGGCGACCTCGGCGGCCTCCGCGTCGGCGACCTTCTCGGTCTCGGCAGAGGTCTGGACCTCGGCCTCGTCAGCCTTCTTCTCACCCTCGAGCAGGTCGCGCTCCCACTCGGCGAGGGGCTCGCCCGCGGCCTTCTCGCCCGGCTTGGAGTCGCCGGTCGCGGCGCCGGAGCGGGCGATGAGGCCCTCGGCGACGGCGTCGGCGATCACGCGGGTGAGCAGCGTGACGGAGCGGATCGCGTCGTCGTTGCCGGGGATCTTGTAGTCGACCTCGTCGGGGTCGCAGTTGGTGTCGAGGATCGCGACGACCGGGATGTGGAGCTTGCGCGCCTCACCGACGGCGATGTGCTCCTTCTTGGTGTCGACGATCCAGACGGCGCTCGGCACCTTCTGCATCTCGCGGATACCACCGAGGGTCTTCTCCAGCTTGGCCTTCTCGCGGGAGAGGACCAGGAGCTCCTTCTTGGTGAGGCCGGAGGCGGCCACGTCCTCGAAGTCGATCTGCTCGAGCTCCTTGAGGCGCTGCAGACGCTTGTAGACGGTGGAGAAGTTGGTGAGCATGCCACCGAGCCAACGCTGGTTGACGTACGGCATGCCGACACGCGTCGCCTGCTCGGCGATGGCCTCCTGGGCCTGCTTCTTCGTACCGACGAACATGATGGAGCCGCCGTGGGCGACGGTCTCCTTGACGAACTCGTAGGCGCGGTCGATGTACGACAGCGACTGGAGCAGGTCGATGATGTAGATGCCGTTGCGCTCCGTGAAGATGAAGCGCTTCATCTTCGGGTTCCAACGACGGGTCTGGTGACCGAAGTGGACGCCGCTCTCCAGCAGCTCCCGCATCGTGACGACGGCCATGGCCGTATCTCCTTGTGTTTCTCGGTTATGTCCTGACGCCCCGACGCGCCGTGCCACGAGGGACCGAAAGGCGCTGCCACGGCCGATGAGGGCTGTGTGGCGGGGCGTGCGAAGTCGACCCGGTGACCCGGATCGCCATAGGAAGTGTACGGGACCCCAGGGGTGCCGGGTGACGGCGCTGTCCACAACCAGCGGGTTGTCCACAGATACCGGCCATGATCGGCACGAATCGGGCGACTGCGGGACGGTGTCGCCATGCGACTGACGATTCTGCTTCTCGCCCTGGCCCTGCTGTGGCCCGTGAGCGGGCCCGTGGGGGCCCCGAGCGTGCCGCCCACGGCCCTGACCTGGCCCCTCGGCCCACCACGCCCCGAGATCGTGCGGAGCTGGGAGCCTCCGGCCGGTCCGTACGCCGCGGGCCATCGCGGTCTCGACCTGGCGGCCCCGGTGGGCACCCCGGTGCGCGCGGCGGCGTCGGGCGTGGTCACCTTCGCGGGCCGGGTGGCGGGCCGGGGCGTCCTCACGCTCACCCTTCCGGGCACCGGGGACCCTCCCCTCCGCACCACCTACGAACCGGTGGAACCGCTGGTCGGCGCGGGAGCGAGGGTCGAAAGGGGCGACCCGGTCGCCACGCTGGCTCCCCCGCCGGCCGGCGCGTCCGGGGCGGCGGCGCACTGCCGGGACTCCTGCCTGCACTGGGGCCTGCTGCGGGGCGAGACCTATCTGAACCCCTTGTCGCTCCTGCGCCAGGGCCCGTCGAGACTGCTCCCGGTGGCGCCGGAGCCCGGCCCGCCGGTGCCGGGAATCAGCCGCTGACGCCGCGGAGGGCCATGGAGACGGCGGCCTCGGCGACGGTGGCCGGGTCCTCGGCGGCGCCGAGTTCGATCCGGCGGACGGCGGCGTCCACGACGCCCTGGAGCAGCATGGCACCGAGGCGGGGCTGGGGTTGGCCGAGGTCGTCGAGGGCCTCGACGATCATGGTGACGAGGCCGCCGTGGGCGGCGCGGATCTTCTCGCGGGCACCGTCGTCGAGCTCGCTCGCGGAGATCGCGACGACCGCCCGGTGGCGCCGGTCCCCCACCAGCTCCAGCTGCGTGCGGACGTACGCCTCGACCTTGCCCTCGGCCGTGTCGGCCCGGGCCATCGCCGTCTCGACCTCGGCCGCCCAGACGGGGAAGTCGACGGCGCACAGCTCCTCGACCACGGCCGCCCGCGAGCGGAAGTACTCGTAGACCGAGGAACGGGCCAGGCCCGTGCGCTCGGCGAGGGCGGGGAAGGTCAGCGCCTCCGTACCGCCCTCGGACAGCAGGGAGCGCGCGGCGTCCAGCAGGGCGCCGCGCTGCATCGTCCGGTGCTCGGCCACGGAGGCCGCTCGAATCCTGGGCACGGCTCCACCATACGACCGGTCGCCCGCCGTCAGCGCCCTACATCGGCCAGCTTCGCGCGCAGCTGCAGGACGGACTTGGTGTGGATCTGACTGACCCGGCTCTCGGTGACGCCCAGGACATGGCCGATCTCGGCCAGGGTGAGGCCCTCGTAGTAGTAGAGCGTGACGACGGTCTTCTCCCGCTCGGGGAGGGTGTTGATGGCGCGGGCGAGCAGCCTGCGCAGCTCGCGGTCCTCGGCGACCTCGACCGGGTTGTCGGCGGCGGTGTCCTCCAGGGTGTCCATCAGCGACAGCCGGTCGCCGCCCTCTCCGCCGACGTGCAGCAGCTCCTCCAGGGCCACGACGTTCGCCAGGGACAACTGGCTGAAAACGGCGTGCAGTTCCTCCAACCCGACGCCCATCTCCGCCGCGACCTCGCTCTCGCTCGGGGTGCGGCGGAGCTTGGCCTCCAGGGTGGCGTACGCGCGCTCGACGTTGCGGGCCTTCTGGCGCACCGAGCGGGGGATCCAGTCGAGGGCGCGGAGTTCGTCGATCATCGCGCCCCTGATCCGGGTGATCGCGTATGTCTCGAACTTGATCGACCGCTCGACGTCGAACTTCTCGATGGCGTCGATCAGGCCGAAGACCCCGGAGGAGACGAAGTCGGCCTGTTCCACATTGGACGGCAGGCCGACGCTGACACGGCCGGCGACGTACTTCACGAGCGGGGAGTAGTGCAGGATCAGCTGCTCGCGCAGGCGCTCGTCGCCCGTGTCCTTGTAGGACCGCCACAGCTCGTCGAGCGATGTCGGTGCGGGTGGCCGCGCGGTGCCCCGGGCTGCTGGGGGCACCGCAGCGCGGTCAGACCCGGAGGTGTGCTGGGGCATGCGTTGCCTTGAGCCGTTCTGCTGGCGGGTTGGTCGGGACGGATGTCCTTCGGGGAACCCTGGCGAGCGTAGCGTGACTGGACGGTCGCGGTCTGCGAACCTCTGCGGATCGCACCACTCCGAGTGGACGGCCTCGGCCACATCTTCGAACCCGGGCCGTGGCGCGTGTCGGCCCCTCGGGTGCGGCCGAGACAGCTGGGGTGTTCATCACCCTCACCATTTCACCCGAATGCTCCAGGTCAAGTACCGCCTCGCCGCGCATTCGCCCCTTCCGTGGCGGTCTTCGTCAACCGCCAGTCGTCGCCTTGCCGTTCGACGAACCCCAGGGAGTGCAGTTCGTACAGTCTGACGAGGGTGTCGTCGGGGGTGGCGCCGGACCGGTCGGCGATCTCGGAGACGGGCGTGGGGCGGCCCGCGGGCATCGCTTCGAGGATGCGGGCGGTGTCGGGGGCGAGCAGGTCTCTCGCCAGGACCGGGCCGCGCCGCTCGGGGGCGAGCCGGCCCATGTCCCCGACGAGTTCGATCACTTCGGCGGCCTCGGTGACGAGGGTCGCCTCACCGCGCAGGAGTTCGTGGACGCCCGCGGAGAGCCCGCTGGTGACGGGTCCTGGCACGCCCATGGTGTACCGGCCGAGGCGGGCGGCGGCGCGGGCGGTGACGAGGGAGCCGCTGCGGTACTCGGCCTCGACGACGACCGTGCCTCGGGTGAGGGCGGCGATGACCCGGTTGCGGAGGATGAACCTGCTCGGGGTGGGGTGGCTGCCGGGCGGCAACTCCCCGATGACGACTCCCTGTTGCGCGACGCGGCCGATGAGTTCGGCATGGCCGCGCGGGTACGGGATGTCGACGCCGCAGGCGAGGACGGCGACGGTGGCTCCGCGGGCGGCGAGGGCCCCTCGGTGGGCGGCGCCGTCGATCCCGAACGCGGCGCCGGAGACGACGACCCAGCCCTCTTCGGCGAGGCCCGAGGCGAGCGTGGTCGCCATGTGCGCGCCGTACGGGGTGCAGGCGCGGGCGCCGACGACGGCGACGGAGCGCAGCGCCCAGGTCCGCAGGTCGGCGGGGCCGCGCGCCCAGAGGCCGACCGGGCGGGTGTCGCCGAGGTCGTCGAGCTGCCGTGGCCACTCGGCGTCGCCGGGGACGACGAACCGGCCGCCGTCCCCGCCGATGGTGTCGAGATCCCGCCGCGGCTCGGCACGCGCGGCCCGCAGGCGCCACCCCGCGACCCGTTTCGCCCCGGTGCCGTCGAAGACCTCCGGGTCGTCGGCCGGGTCCCTCAAGCGCTGGAGGAAGCCCTCGGCTCCGTACCGCCGCAGCACGCGGCCCGCGTGGACGTCACCGGGCTCGACGACCCGGGTGAGCGCGGCCCGCGCGAGCCGTTCCTCGTACGTGATCATGCGCGCTCCCCCGCTCCCACCGGCACGCCCCGGGCGATGCCGGTCCGCAGTTCGAGGGCGAGGTCCACGTCCTGGGCGTCGGGGCGGTCGTGGCCCGCGAGGTCGGCGACGGTCCAGGCGACGCGCAGCACCCGGTCGAGACCGCGCGCGGTCAGCATGCCGCGCTCGATGTCCCGCTCCGCCGCGGCGAGGGCTCCGGGGGCGACGACGAAGCGGGTCCGCAGCTCATGGCCGGGGACTTCGCTGTTGACGGTCCAGGGGGTGCCGGTCAGGCGGGCGGCCGCGCGGGCCCGTGCCTCGCGGACCCGATCGGCGACGGCTGCCGTGGACTCCCCGCGCCCGCCCTGGCCGAGCAGGTCGGAGCGGGTGACGGGCTCGGCCTCGACGCGCAGGTCGACCCGGTCCAGGAGCGGCCCGGAGAGCCGCGCCTGGTAGCGGCGGATGAGCGAGGCGGGACACTCGCATCCCGCGCCGTGCAGGGTGTGCCGCCCGCACGGGCAGGGGTTGGCGGCCAGGGCCAGCAGGAACCGCGCGGGGAGCCGGACGACCCCGGCGGCCCGGGCGATGACCACGTGCCCGGATTCCAGCGGCTGGCGCAGGGCGTCGAGCGCCTTGCCCGAGAACTCGGGCGCCTCGTCGAGGAAGAGGATGCCGCGGTGCGCCAGGGAGACCGCACCGGGGCGCGGGAGTCCGTTGCCGCCGCCGACGAGGGACTGCATGGTCGCGGAGTGGTGGGGCGCGCAGTAGGGGGCGCGGCGCACGAGGGGTTCGCCGGGCGGGAGGATGCCGGCCACCGAGTGGATGGCGGTGACTTCGAGGGACTCCTGACGGGTGAGCGGGGGCAGGATGCCCGGGAGGCGTTCGGCGAGCATGGTCTTGCCCGCTCCCGGTGGCCCGGAGAGCAGGAGGTGGTGGCTGCCCGCTGCGGCGACCTCCAGGGCGCGACGGGCTCCGTGCTGGCCGGCGACGTCGGCGAGGTCCGGCCCGTCGAGGGGGTCGGCGGTGAGGCCGGTGCCGACGCCCGCGCCGGGGACCAGGAGCCCGGCGAGCATGGCGTCCGGGCGGCCCTCTTCGGCGGGCTCCTCCGCGGGGACCGGTTCGTCGGAGAGGACGGCGATGAGCTGGCGCAGGCTGCGGACGCCGAGGACGGAGACCCCGGGCACGAGCGCGGCCTCACCGGCGGTCTGCTCGGGGACGACGACCTGGCGGTAGCCGGCCTCGGCGGCGGCGAGGACGGCGGGCAGGACGCCCCGCACGGGCCGGACGCGCCCGTCGAGTCCGAGTTCGCCGATCAGGACGAGGTCGGCGATGCCCCGGGGGTCGATCCGCTCGGCGGCACCGAGGACGGCGGCGGCGACGGCCAGGTCGAATCCGGAGCCGCCCTTGGGGACGGAGGCCGGACTGAGTCCGACGGTGAGCTTCTTCTGGGGCCACTCGGCGTCGGAGTTGACGATGGCGGCGCGGACCCGGTCGCGGCTCTCGCTGAGGCTCTTGTCCGGGAGTCCGACGAGGGTGAAGGCGGCGACGCCGGCCTCCAGGTCGGCCTGGACCTCGACGACGACGCCCTCCACGCCGACGAGGGCGACGGAGCAGGTGCGGGCGAACCCCATCTCAGACCACCCCCTGCACGTGGGTGACGACGGGGGCGCCCCGGCGGGGCAGGACGACGCCGACGAGGTCGATCCGGACACCGCCGTCGGGCGGTGGTCCTCCGTGGCGGTCGAGCCAGCAGGCCGCGAGCCGTTTCAGCCGGTCGGCCTTGGCCGGGGTGACGGCGGCCATGGGGTGCTCGAAGGCTCCGGCGCGCCGGGTCTTCACCTCGCAGACCACGACGGCGTCCCCGTCCCGGGCGACGATGTCGATCTCTCCGGTCCGCCCGCAGCGCCAGTTGCGCGCGAGGACGACCATCCCCGCGGCCGTGAGCCTGCGGACCGCCAGCTGTTCTCCGTACTGTCCGAGAGCGCTCGTTGCGTTCATTCGGCACCACCTCCGGCACCGACTGTGACGCGTCGCGACGTTCCGTGTGCGGGCCGGTGGACAAGCTCCGGCCTGTGGAGAACCTCGTCACCCGCGGGGGTGGTTTCAGCTGCCGGGGAGCTCCAGGTCGCTCTTGTTGAGCTCCTCGATGTTCACGTCCTTGAAGGTGAGCACCCGGACCTGCTTGACGAACCTGGCCGGCCGATACATGTCCCAGACCCAGGCGTCGGCCATGGACACCTCGAAGAACACCTCGCCCTGGACCGAGTGCACCTGCATCTCGTAGTCGTTGGTGAGGTAGAACCGACGCTCGGTCTCGATCACGTATTTGAACAGCCCGACGACATCGCGGTACTCCCGGTAGAGCTTCAGCTCCATCTCGGTCTCGTACTTCTCGAGGTCCTCGGCGCTCATGGCATGTTCCCCTTCAGCCGTGCGTCCACCCATTGTGCGCCAGTCGCTCGCACCGTTAAGCGATTTCCGTGGCGAGCACCAGCGGCGCACTCGGCGGTCCCTCGTCGAGCAGCCTGTGCAGCAGCTCGGCGAGTCTGGTCGGGTACACCGTCTCACGCGCCGCCGACAGTTCGGCGGAGGTCCACCACCTCAGCCCCGCGACACTGCGTTCCTCCAACTCCGTGAGGCCCCCGGGGGCGGTCACGGTCTGACTGGTTCGTGCCAGGTAGTACCACTCGTCCTGGTCCCACCGACGCCCGTCGAACGGGAACGAGCAGATCCGCTGCCACAGAACCGGTCCGAGTTCGACGTCCGTGATCCCGGTCTCCTCGGCCAGCTCGCGCAGAGCCGCCTGCTCACGGGTCTCGTCGCCCTCAAGGCCGCCACCGGGCGTGAACCACCATGTCCGGTCCGGGTCGTCGGGCTCGTAACCGTGCATGAGGAGGATGCGGTCGTCCGGGTCGAGCAGGACGACCCGGGCCACCCGCCGAAGCGCGGGCCCGCCGGCCCCGGCCTCAGCCCCGGCCCCGGTCCCGGTCGCTTCCGAGTCCGCGGAGCCCGTCGTACCCGTCACGCGTCCACCGTCTCTCTGCCGTTCGCCCGGGCGCCCCGGCGGCGGCCCGCGAGCCGCGCGAGCGGCCCGTACGCCGCCCCGCCCAGGATCAGTACACACCCGCCGAGGATCGCGTAGAAGAGCGGCTCCACGGGCCCGGGGACGGAGACCCCACCGGGCAGGGCCGCGAAGGCGGCGGGACGCTCCACGATCTGCGCGTCGGGCCAGGCGACCGCGTCGACCCGGGCGGTGACCGCGGAGCGCGGCACCGAGCCCTGACCGGCCTCTTCCAGGTGCGTGCGGGAGTCCAGGGAGGTGTGCCGCTCGTCGCCGAGGAGGAAGAGTTTCCCCTCCGGGACGGTCGCCGAGAACTCCTGGCCCGACGCGGGGGCACCGGCCCGCGTGTAGGGCTCGACGACGGCCTTGCCGTCGATCGTGAGGCGGCCGTCCTTGTCGCAGCAGGCGACCGTGTCGCCGCCGACGCCGACGACCCGCTTCACCATGGTCGAGCCTCCCCAGAGCGGATCCTCGAAGATCACGATGTCGCCGCGTCGCACCTCGTCCCCGTCGATCCGCTCGGCGAGGACCTTGGAGCCGACGGCCAGGGCCGGGGTCATCGAGTCGGTGGGCACGCTGTACGGCTGGTACAGCACGGCACCCCAGGCGAAGCCGCCGAGGAAGAGCACACAGCCGACGGCCACGGCCAGCCCCGACAGCACGCTGCCGAGGCGGCCGCGGCCGCCTTCCGTACGTATGGTCCCGCTCATCCCAGCGCTCCCCGCCTCGAAGGTCGGTACGACGATCTGGGACGGCACCCTACCCGCGCGTCACTACTCGGCGGTATGCCGAGCGGCGACCCTCTTCCTGCGCCAGAGGACCAGCGGCACCGCGCCGACCAGGCCGATGCCCGCGAGACCGGCCGCGCCCGGGGCGACGGCGAGGGCCTTGTTCAGCCCCGGCTGCTCGAAGGTCTCCGGCACGGGCAGCGTCGCCCAGCGGGTGACCGGCCAGGCCACGAAGACCGCGCGGCCGACGACCTGGTCGTTCGGGACGGTGCCGCCGCCCGCCAGGTTCATGTGGTAGCGGGAGTCCAGCGAGTTCTGCCGGTTGTCGCCCATGACCCAGATGCTGCCCTTGGGGACGGTGAGCGGCCCGAACGGCTTGTCACCGCAGGGCGAGGAGCCGGGGTAGATGTACGAGGTCTCGTCCAGCGCCTTGCCGTTCAGGATGACCTTGCCGCCCTCCTTGCAGGAGACCGTGTCGCCACCCACCGCGATGACCCGCTTGATCAGGTCCTTCTCCTCGGCCGACGGCATCAGGCCGATGAAGGAGAGGAACTCCTGGAGCACGTTCGGGTCCGGTGTGGGCTCGTTCTCCAGCCAGCCGCCCGGGTCGTGGAAGACGACGACCTCGCCGCGCTCCGGCTCCGAGCCGAACCACGGGGTGAGCTTGTCGACGAGGACGCGGTCGCCGCGCTGCAGCGTGTTCATCATCGAGTCGGAGGGGATCGAGAACGCCTGCACCAGGAACGTCTTGATCACCAGGGCGAGCACCAGGGCGATGCCGATCAGCAGCGGCAGTTCCTTCCAGAAGGAACGCGGCCGCCTCGCGGCGCCGTCGCCCTCCGCGGCCTCGCCGTCCTGCCCGCCGTCACCGGCGCCGTCAGAGTCGTCGGAGCGGTCCGCGGGGTCGGCGTCCCGCCCGCCGGCGGAGTCATCCCTCATGGCCACCGACGACTCGGCGAGCTGCTCGGGCCGCTCCTCGGGCTCGTCGTGTCCGGGTCGTGCGCCGACGGCCACATCCCCCACATCCACTCCTCAGTCCGTGCACATGCCCGCCCCAGAACAGGGACAGGCCCATCACTCCCATAACGAGCGGGAGTTCCGCAGGAGTCGGGAGCCAGGGCAATCCGTTCAGATTCCGCGAGGACACACTATGCGACACGCCGCGCGCGGACACAGCGCCCGAACGACCGTCCGGTACGGCGGCGAACGTGTCCGGCTCCTCGAGGCGGCGCCAGTGGCCCACCGGCCAGATGATGCCGACCGCCCGGCCGACGACGTCGTCCACGGAGATCGTCCCCTGATCCTTCTCGTCCAGGTGGTAGCGCGAGTCTGCGGAGTCCGAGCGATGGTCGCCCAGGACGAAGATCCGGCCCTCGGGCACCTTCACCTTGAACTTGATCTTCGAGGGCTCGTTCCCGGGGTGCAGATACGGTTCCTCCAACGGTACGCCGTTGACCGTGATCTTCCCGTCCGTGCCGCAGCAGGCGACGGTGTCGCCGCCCACCGCCACCACCCTCTTGATCAGGTCCTGGTCGTCGGCGGACGGCAGCAGCCCGATGAAGGTCAGGGCCTGCTTGACCTGCTTGACGCCGATGGGGTCCTCGGCCGCGGGCGGGGCGTCCTGGAGCCAGTTTCCGGGGTCCTTGAAGACGACGACGTCGCCGCGCGCGGGCGTGGCACCGAACCAGGGCGTGAGCTTGTCGACCGCGACCCGGTCGTCGATCCGGATCGTCTGCTCCATCGAGCCGGAGGGGATGACGAAGGCCTGGACGAGGAAGGTCTTCAGGACGAGCGCGATCAGCACGGCGACGGTGATCAGGAGCGGTATCTCCTTGATCGCCGAGCGCTGCCGCCGCCGCTTGACCTTGCGGGCGAGCCTGCGCCGGTCGGCCCGGCCCGGCAGCTGACGCGCGCCGTCGGCGGTCCGTGTCCCGGTGGGCAGCCGGTGGTCGGCGGCCCGGTGTCCGCCGGGCCTGCCCCGGTTACCCATGGCCGCCCGCCGAGGGGGCCGGTACGGCGTCGAAGGCATCGGTCTCCTGCACCGCCGCCCAGCGCCCGAAGGGCCAGCCGATCCAGTCCGCGCGCCCGATCACCCGCTCGACGGGCACCATGCCGCCGCCCGGCTGTCCGAGGTGGTCGCGGGAGTCGCTCGACTGACTGCGGTGGTCGCCCATCACCCACAGAGTGCCCTGCGGCACCACGATGTCGAAAGGAACCTTGGAGGGCGCGTCACCCAACTGGACGTACCACTCCTCGACCGGGACTCCGTTGACGGTCAGCCGGCCGTTCTTGTCGCAACAGACGACCCGGTCGCCGCCGACGCCCACGACTCGTTTCACGAAGTCCGTCTCGGCGGGCTCGGCGAGCCCGAGGGCCGCCGCGGCGCCGTGCAGGAGCCCGGTGACCGGGTTCGCCTCGGGGGGCTCCCGCACGAAGGACCCGGTGCCGTCGAAGACCACGACGTCGCCCCTGCGGGGCTCGTCGCCGAACCCGTACGCGAGCTTGTTCACCAGGATCCGGTCCCCGACCCGGAGCGTCGGCTCCATCGAGCTGCTGGGGATCAGGAAGGGCTGCAGCACGAAGTGGCTCAGGAGCAGCACGAAGACCACGCAGACGGCGCCGATGACCCCGGTGCGCCGCCAGGACCAGCCGAAGCCGTCGTCGGCGCGACCCCGGGACTCGTCCGGGTCCGCGGACTCGTCCGGGTCGGCGATCCCGTCGGCCGGCTCGGCCGGTGGCCGCTCGTCCCGGCCGGATATACGCACGGAGCGCGACCGCTCCTCCGTGGCGGAGGAGCGGTCGCGCTCCGTGTGCTGTGCTTCGGTGTCCATCGGGGGCAGAGCCTATCCGGCCGCCCTGTGAGTCAGTGCTCCGAAGCCGCGCGCGATCGGTGAGCCGGAGCTCACTTGTCGCGCTTCTCCTTGATCTTGGCAGCCTTGCCGCGCAGCTCACGCAGGTAGTAGAGCTTGGCGCGACGGACGTCACCGCGGCTGACGAGCTCGATCTTCTCGAAGATCGGGCTGTTCACCGGGAAGGTGCGCTCGACGCCGACGGAGAACGAGACCTTGCGGACCGTGAAGGTCTCGCTGACGCCCGAGCCCTGGCGGCGGATGACGACACCCTTGAACTGCTGGATACGGGAGCGGTTGCCCTCGATGACGCGCACGTGGACGTTCACGGTGTCGCCGGGACGGAAGGCGGGGAGGTCGGAGCGGAGCGAAGCCGCGTTGACCGAGTCGAGCAGGGAGGCCATGGTGGTCTCTTTCCTCGCTGATGCCACAGGTCATCAGCGGAACATCGAAAAAGGTGATGGAGCGTCGTGCGCACCGGGCGGGCGTCGTCCCCCTGTGGCAGGGGCGCTCGTCGGGCACACAACAGCGGCCTATTCTTCCACGGCCCCCGGCCTGCGCCAAAATCGGCCGCCGGGCTCGGGGGCCCAGCCGAGCATGGAGAGGATCTCGCGGTCCTTCTTGTCGAAGGCGGCCGGGTCGCAGCGCTCGATCAGGTCCGGCCGGTTCAGCGCCGTGCGCCGGAAGGCCTCGTCGCGGCGCCAGCGCGCGATCTTCCCGTGGTGCCCGCTGACGAGGACGTCGGGGATGGCGCGGCCGCGCCACTCGGGGGGCTTCGTGTAGACGGGGCCTTCGAGCAGGTTGGCCATGGCGCCGGGGGCGAAGGAGTCGTCGCGGTGGGACTCGGCGTTGCCGAGGACGCCGGGCAGCAGCCGGGCCACGGCCTCGGTGACCACGAGGACGGCGGCCTCCCCGCCGGCCAGTACGTAGTCGCCGATGGAGACCTCGTAGACCGGCATGCGGGTCGCGTACTCGTCCATGACGCGGCGGTCGATGCCCTCGTAGCGGGCGGGCGTGAAGACCAGCCAGGGGCGCTCGGAGAGCTCGACGGCGAGTTCCTGGGTGAACGGGCGTCCGCTGGGGGTGGGCACCACGAGGACGGGGCCGTGGGCGCCCGCCTCGAAGCCGTCGGCGAGGGTCTGGTCGAGGGCCTCGCCCCAGGGCTCGGTCTTCATGACCATGCCCGGGCCGCCGCCGTACGGGGTGTCGTCGACCGTGTTGTGCCGGTCGTACGTCCAGCCGCGGAGGTCGTGGACGTGCACGTCGAGCTGCCCACGCGCGCGTGCCTTGCCGACCAGGGAGACGTTCAGCGGCTCCAGGTACTCGGGGAAGATCGTGACGACGTCGAGCCGCATCAGGACGCGTCCTCGCGGGGCTCGCCGGACGCGTCGGAGGCATCGGACGCTCCGGACTCGCCGGACGCGTCGGGCCCTTCCGCGTCCCGGGCGGAGGCGATCTCGGCGCGGTCGTCGATGAGCCCGGGCGGCGGGTCGATGACCGCGCGCTGCTCCTCCAGGTCGATCTCCGTGACGATGTCCTCGACGAACGGGATCATCAGCTCGGTGCCGTCGGGCCGCTCGACGATGAAGAGGTCCTGGGACGGCAGGTGCGAGATCTCGGTGATCCGGCCGATCTCGGTGCCGTCGGCGAGGACGACGTCCAGGTCCATGAGCTGGTGGTCGTAGTACTCGTCCTCCTCCGCCGGCAGCTCGTCGGGGTCGACGTCGGCGATGAGCAGGGTGTTGCGGAGGGCCTCGGCCGCGGTGCGGTCGCGCACGCCCTCGAAGCGGAGCAGGAGGCGGCCGCTGTGCACGCGCCCGGCCTCGATGGTCAGGGGGCCCGTGCCGGCCGGATCGGTGAGCAGGACCGCTCCGGGACTGAGCCTCAGCTCGGGCTCGTCCGTCCGTACCTCGACGGTGACCTCGCCCTTGATGCCGTGGGCGCGGCCGACCCGCGCGACTACCAGCTGCACGTCTTCATTCTCTCCTGATCCGACGACGACGGGCCGGGGCGGGCCCGAAGGCCCTCCCCGGCCCGTGCCGGTGTGTCCAACTTGCTCAGCGGACCTGGTCCACGTCGACGAGGTCGACCCGGATGCCACGGCCGCCGATGGCGCCCACGACGGTACGCAGCGCACGCGCGGTGCGGCCGTTGCGGCCGATCACCTTGCCGAGGTCGTCGGGGTGGACCCGGACCTCCAGCACGCGACCGCGACGCAGGTTGCGCGAGGCGACCTGCACGTCGTCGGGGTTGTCGACGATGCCCTTCACGAGGTGCTCGAGAGCCTCCTCGAGCATGCTCAGGCCTCGGTCGACTCGGTGGACGCGGCCGCCTCGGCCTCGTCCGCCTTCTTGTCGGCCTTCTTCGCCTTCGGGGTGATGGCCTCACCCTTGGCGTCGTCGCCCTCGAGGGCCTTGGCGAACGCGTCGAAGGAGGCGCGCTTGTCCTCCTTGGTCGCCGGCTGCAGCAGCGGCGCCGGGGCCGGCAGGCCCTTGTGCTTCTGCCAGTCGCCGGTGAGCTTCAGGATGGCGAGGACCGGCTCGGTCGGCTGGGCGCCGACGGACAGCCAGTACTGCGCGCGGTCCGAGTCGACCTCGATCTTCGACGGGTTGTACGTCGGGTGGTACAGACCGATCTCCTCGATCGCACGACCGTCCCGGCGGGTGCGGGAGTCGGCGACGACGATGCGGTAGTGCGGCTGGCGAATCTTGCCGAGGCGCTTGAGCTTGATCTTGACTGCCACTGGAGTGGTGTCTCCTGGTCTTGACGTGGTTGGGCACATGAGATGCCACGTGGGGTTGCGGTACTCGGGTGCCCGATGGACGCGTCAGCCGGAGGAGAGAGGGGTCCTATGCGACTGTCGAGTACAGCTAGCCATTGTGCCACACGACCGCGACACCCCTGACCCGGGCCGGGCGGGGGTCAGCCCGCCACGCCCGCCGTTTCCGGGATGCGGAAGGGCTTGCCGCAGCCGCCGCAGACGATGGGCGCCTGGGCGAGCACCGAGGGGACCACGCGCACGTTCCGGCCGCAGTCGCAGACGGCCTTCACGCGCACGCCGCCGCCGGAGGAGCCGTGGCGGGCGGCGGGGCCGCGGAAGGAGCGCTTGGTGTCCGCGGCCGTCGCGACGGTGTGGGCCTTCAGGGCGCGCTGCAGCCGCTCCATCGTGGGCCTGTACCGGCGCTTCGCCTCGGGGTTGAGCGTGACCAGGGAGAAGCCGCTGCTGGCGTGCGGCTCCTCGGGGTGGTCCAGGCCCATCTCCTCGGCGATCGCAAGGAATCTGCGGTTGTGGTACCGACCGGCGCGTGAGGTGTCGCGGACTCCTCGGGCGGCGGCGATGCCGTGGACTGCCTCGTGGAGCAGTCGCTCGAAGGAGAGCTCGGCGCCACAGGCGGACGAGGACTCTCCGATCAGGGACTCGGGGGCGGCAAGATCCGGCAGTTCGGGGTGGTGCCGCTGAATGTCGGCCCACGCCTGCGCCAGCTCTGCGGCGAGAACAGGGGGTGTCGTGCTCACGTCGCGTACAACGAGCCGACGTGCCGCCGGGTTCCATTCCGGGGCATCCCAAATAATTTGCACGTACCCGTCAGTTGCCCTTGATGCGTCCGGACGAGGGTCAGTGCGCAGATCTGCGGAGAAGTCGCGACAGCCCGCGCCAAGCTGGTGCGTAGCGGCGCATACGCCCCGGCGCGCGGAGAGGCCCCGTACGCGCCCCTGGGGGTCGACGCAGGGACAGTACCGGGTCGAGGGTCAAGACGGCGCACCGGCCCCACCCGGACGGCCGAAGTGGTCCGGCGCGAGCACTGGACGCGGGCACGGATCGGCAGTTCCCTGACATACGGGGGGATGCGGGCGCACGTACACGGGGGCTGTCGACCAGGCACTGATTGGGGCGCTTTCCATGACACCTACGCTCGTCCCGTACCACCCCGCGCGCGACTGGGCCGAGATCCAGGAACGCATGCTCGTTCCGCTCTACGAGGCGGTGTACGACCGTCTCGACGTGGGCCCCGGCACCCGGGTCCTGGGGCTCGGCTGCGGCTCGGGGCTCGCGCTGCTGATGGCGGCCTCGCGGGGGGCGCGGGTGACCGGCGTGGACCGGGACCACGCGCGCGTGGAGCTGGCCCGGGAGCGGATTCCGCAGGGGGCGGGGCACGCGCTGGTGGAGGGCGGCCCCGAGGCCGCGGGCGATCCCTCGCGCACGCCGTACGACCTCGTCACGGCGTTCCACACCTCGACCGGTCTGGGGCGGGCGCTCGCGGCCGTCACTCCGATGGCCCAACCGGGCGCGGCGGTCGTGCTGGCCGGCTGGGGGCCGCCTGAGCGGTGCGCGACCTCGTCCGTCCTGCGGGTCGCCGCGCGTCTCGCGGGGAGCAGGCCCGGCTTCGGGGAGGACCTGGAGGACGTGGTGGCGCGGGCCGGTCTGAAGCCGGACGGCTCGGGGCGGGTGTCGTGCCCGTTCGGGTACGCGGACCAGGACAGCGCGGTGCGAGGGCTGATGTCGACGGGCGACTTCGACGCGGCGGTCCGCGCGACGGACCCGTCCCAGGTCGAGAAGGAGATCGCGGAGGCCCTGCACCCGTACGTCCGCGGCGACGGCACGGTGTGGATGCCGAACGTCTTCCGCTACCAGATCGCCCGCGTGCCGTAGGTCGCCCGGGTGCCGTAGGCGGCGAAGGACGCCTCAGGCGTCCTTGGTGAGGCGGGTGATGCCCGCCGCGCGGTACGCGGCGTCCTCCTCCAGGGTCTCGTCGGCCAGCAGGGCGGTCGCGAGGGCGTCGAGCCGCTCGCGGTTCTCGCGGAGCTGGCGGACCGCGCTCTCGTAGCACTCGTCGACGATGCGGCGCATCTCCTCCGCGACCATGTCGAGGGTGGCCGGAGCCGCGGAGAGCCCGTACGCCTGCTGGGCGTCGCCCGGGATGGCGGTGAGGCGGCCGACGCGTTCGCTCATGCCCCAGCGGCCCGCCATGCCGCGGGCGATGTTGGTGACCTGCTCCAGGTCGCTCTCGGAACCGGTGGTCACGACCCCGTAGACGACCTGTTCGGCGGCCATCCCGCCGAGCGCGCCGATGATCCGGCCGCGCAGGTACTCCTCGGTGTACGCGTACTTGTCGGCGTCCGGCGTCGAGAGGGTGACGCCGAGGGCCCGGCCGCGCGGGACGATGGTGATCTTGCGGACCGGGTCGGCGCCGGGCTGGAGCATGCCGAGCAGGGCGTGGCCACTCTCGTGGTACGCGGTACGGCGCCGCTCCTCCTCCGGCATCACCAGCGGCCGTTCCGCCCCGAGCTGGACCTTCTCCAGGGCGTCGGACAGGTCGGAGCGGGTCACCTCCTTCTGCCGCCGCTTGACGGCGAGGAGAGCGGCCTCGTTGGCGAGGTTGGCCAGTTCGGCTCCGGTCATGCCGGGGGTCGTCCGGGCGACCTGGACCAGGTCGACGTCCTGGGCGAGCGGGATGTCCCGGGTGTGGATGCGCAGGATCGCCTCGCGGCCCCCGCGGTCGGGCGGGTTGACGTGCACGATCCGGTCGAAGCGGCCGGGCCTGGTCAGCGCCGGGTCGAGGACGTCGGCCCGGTTGGTGGCGGCGAGGACGATGACGCCCTCGGAGCCGGTGAAGCCGTCCATCTCGGTCAGGATCTGGTTGAGCGTCTGCTCGCGCTCGTCGTGGCCGCCCATGCCCGAGCCGCCGCCACGCGCCCGGCCGATGGTGTCGATCTCGTCGATGAAGATGATCGCGGGGGCCACCTTGCGGGCCTCGGCGAAGAGTTCCCGCACCCGGGAGGCGCCGACGCCGACGATCATCTCGATGAACTCCGAGGCCGAGGCGGAGAAGAACGGCACCCCCGCCTCGCCGGCGACCGCTCGCGCGAGCAGGGTCTTGCCGGTGCCGGGCGGACCGGCAAGGAGCACGCCGCGCGGCATCCTGGCGCCCATGTCGCGATAGGCCGAGGGGTTCTTCAGGAAGTCGACGACGTCGTTGAGTTCGCCCTCGACCTCGTCGATGCCGGCCACGTCCTCGAAGGTGGTGCGCTTCTCCCCCGCCACCAGCTCCACCGGCTTGGGCGGGGCCTTGCGGCCGAGCATGCCGCCCCCGCCTCCCATGCCGGCGCTCATCCGCCGGGCGATGAAGATCCACAGCACCACGAGGAGCAGCATCGGGGCGAGCGAGATGAGCAGGTTGGCGAGGAAGCTGCGCTCCTGGACCACCGGCTCCGCGGTGACGGTGACGCCCTTCGCGGTCAGCTCGGCCCAGAGGTCGTCGTCGGCGAAGGCGGGCCGCTGGGTGACGAACTTGCTGTAGTCGCCCTTGTCGCCGTTGGGCAGGGGCTGCTTGTTCTTCAGCTCGCCCTGGATGGCGTCGCCCTTGGAGTAGATCTTGGTGACGTTGCCGGCGTTCACCTGCTTGCTGAACTCGGTGTAGGAGATCGTCGGCTCGTCGCCCCGGTTGAAGAAGGACAGCACGAGGTTGGCCAGCAGATAGACGACGAGGGCGGTGAGGATGAGCCCGCCCCAGCCGCCGGGCATCTTCTTCTTCGCGGGCGGGGGCGGCGGGGCACCCTCCGAGCGCCAGGGCTGGTCGGTCCGGTCGCGCGGGGGTACGGAGTTGGGCACGCTGCTCTCCTCATACCGACAGACCGACATACCGACGTCAGGCCCGGTGGCCCGGCCCTCAGTATCGAGAGGGCCGCCGAGACCGGCATGTCGGGCGGCGCGGAGGAGTGAGAAGGGGCCCGGGGCGGTTTCGCACCGCCCCGGGCCCCTTCACGTACCACTCGACGGGCGTCAGCCCATGAACTTCTTGAACTCGTCCGGCAGCTCGAAGTCGCCCGGGCCCTGCCCGGCGGCCGGGAGGCCGAACGCGCCGCCCTGCTGCGCCTGCTCGCGGCGGGCCTGGGCGGCCTCCTCCTCGGCCTTGCGCTTCATCGGGTTGCCGCTCTTGCGCTTGCCCTTGGCCTGCTTGACCTGCTTCTTCTGCCGGCCGGGGCCACCGCCCATGCCCGGGATCCCGGGCATGCCCGGCATGCCGCCGCCCTGGGCCATGCGGGACATCATCTTGCGGGCCTCGAAGAACCGCTCGACGAGCCCCTTCACGGCGCTGACCTCGCTGCCGGAGCCCTTGGCGATACGGGCGCGGCGCGAGCCGTTGATGATCGTCGGGTCCTGGCGCTCGGCCGGGGTCATCGACTTGATGATGGCGGCCGTGCGGTCGACGTCCCGCTCGTCGATGTTGTTGATCTGCTCCTTCATCTGCGCCATGCCGGGGAGCATCCCGAGCAGCTTGGAGATGGAGCCCATCTTGCGGACCTGTTCCATCTGGGCGAGGAAGTCGTCGAGCGTGAACTCCTGGCCCTTCTTGGACGCCAGCTTGGAGGCCATCTTGGCGGCCTCTTCCTGGCTGAAGGTCTGCTCGGCCTTCTCGATGAGCGAGAGCATGTCGCCCATGCCGAGGATGCGGGACGCCATGCGGTCCGGGTGGAACGCGTCGAAGTCGTCCAGCTTCTCGCCGTTGGAGGCGAACATGATCTGGCGGCCGGTGACGTGCGCGATGGAGAGCGCGGCACCGCCTCGGGCGTCGCCGTCGAGCTTGGAGAGCACGACGCCGTCGAAGCCGACGCCGTCCCGGAAGGCCTCGGCGGTGTTGACCGCGTCCTGACCGATCATGGCGTCGACGACGAAGAGGACCTCGTCGGGGCTGACGGCGTCGCGGATGTCCGCGGCCTGCTGCATCAGCTCCTGGTCGATGCCGAGACGGCCGGCGGTGTCGACGATCACGACGTCGTACATCTTGGTCCGCGCGTACTCGATCGAGTCCTTCGCGACCTGGACCGGGTCTCCGACGCCGTTGCCCGGCTGCGGGCCGTAGAACGCCACGCCCGCGCGCTCGGCGACGACACCGAGCTGGGTGACGGCGTTGGGGCGCTGGAGGTCACAGGCGACGAGCAGCGGGGAGTGGCCCTGGCCCTTGAGCCAGAGGCCGAGCTTTCCGGCGAGGGTGGTCTTACCTGCACCCTGGAGACCTGCCAGCATGATCACGGTCGGGGCGGTCTTGGCGAAGCGGAGCCGCCGGGTCTCGCCGCCGAGGATGCCGATGAGCTCCTCGTTGACGATCTTGATGACCTGCTGGGCCGGGTTCAGCGCCTGGGAGACCTCGGCGCCGGTCGCCCGCTCCTTGACCTGCTTGATGAACGCCCGGACGACGGGCAGGGCGACATCGGCCTCGAGCAGGGCGATACGGATCTCGCGCGCGGTGGCGTCGATGTCCGCCTCGGACAGGCGGCCCTTGCCCCGGAGGTTCTTGAATGTCGCTGCGAGGCGGTCGGAGAGGGTATCGAACACGGCGGTCGCGGATCCTCGGTGTCGGGGGCGGGCGGACGGATTGCCCTCAAGGGTATCTGCCCGGTCGAAGTACGTGCCCCCGCCCGTCGAAACGGGCGGGAACCCGGTCCTTCGCGGGGGGCCTCACCGCAGCGCGCCCTCCAGCGCCTTCGCCAGGTCCGCGGCCTCCTCGTCGGAGAGCAGGGACCCGTCCGGACGGGTCACGTACAGCGTGTCCACGGCGTTCGCGCCGAGCGTCGAGACGTGCGCGCTCCTGACCCGGACGTCGGCGCCCTCCAGGGCCCGGCCGATCCGGTGCAGCAGGCCGGGCCCGTCCTGGGCGCGGACCTCGATGACGGTGGCGAGCCGGGAGCCGGCCGGGGCGACGGTGACCCGGGGCGGCGGGGCCGTGACGCCGCGTCGCCTCGGGTGGGCGGCGTCGCGTTCGGCGAGGCGGGCCGGGACGTCGAGGCTGCCGTCCAGGGCGCGGACGAGGTCGGCGCGGAGCCGGGTGGCCTGCGGCAGGGAGCCGTACGCGGCGGCGACCCGCCAGTTCAGGACCAGGACGGCGCCGGGGCCCGCCCCGAGCCCGCTGGGCAGCTCGACGGCGCGCAGGTCGGCGGCGCGGACGGTCAGCCGGTGCAGGGCGAGGACGCCGGCCGCGGCGGGCAGGACGCCGGGCTGGTCGGGCAGGGCGATGAGGAGCTCGACGCCGACCGGTTCCGGCGTGCCGTCCTCGGGGGCGGTCTCCGGCTGGGTGCGCAGGGCGAGGACCGGCTCGCCGGTGCGCAGCGCCTCGACCGCGAGGCGTTCCTGTTCCGCGCTGACCGCGGCCGGCTGCGGTTCGGGCGCGGGCTCACCGGCGAGGACGGCGCCGACGCGCTTGACGAGGTCGGCGACGAGCGAGGCGCGCCAGGTCGACCACGCGGCGGGCCCGGTGGCGAGCGCGTCCGCCTCGGTGAGGGCGTGGAGCAGTTCGAGCGCGCCCTGCGTCCCGACGGCGGCGGCCACGGACCGCACGGTCGCGGGGTCGTCCAGGTCGCGCCGGGTGGCGGTCTCGACCAGCAGCAGATGGTGGCGTACGACGGTGGCGAGGACGGCCGCGTCGGCGCGGTCGAAGCCGATCCGGGCGGCGACGTCGCGGGCGATGGTCTCCCCGGCCACCGAGTGGTCGCCGGGCCAGCCCTTGCCGATGTCGTGCAACAGGGCGGCGACGAGGAGCAGGTCGGGCCGGCCGACCCGGCGGGTCAGCGAGGAGGCCCGGACGGCGGTCTCCACGAGGTGCCGGTCGACGGTCCAGGTGTGGACGGGGTTGCGCTGGGGGCGGCAGCGGACCCGCTCCCAGTCGGGCAGGAGCCGGGAGACGAGGCCTTCGGCCTCCAGGGCCTCCCAGACGGGCACGGTGGACTCGCCCGCGCCGAGCAGGGTGACCAGCTCCTCGCGCGCCTCGGCGGGCCAGGGCACGGTCAGCGGGGCGGCGTCGGCCGCCAGGCGGCGTACGGCGTGCAGGGAGAGCGGGAGGCCCGACTGGGCGGCCGCGGCGGCGGCGCGCAGCGGGAGCACCGGGTCGCGGTCGGGTTTGGCGCTGAGGGCGAGGACGACCTCGCCGTCCATCTCCACGACGCCCTCGGCGAGCGGGGTGCGCTCGATCGGCGGCTTGGCGCCGCCCGTACGGCCGGAGCGGCCGCCGAGGAGGCTACGGAGCCGGGGGCGGGCGGAGCGGGCCTTGAGGACCCGGTTGACCTCGCGCCAGGTGACGTCACCCGCGTACGAGATGACCCGGGCCGCCTCGTAGACCTCCCGCAGCAGGGTGTCGGCGTCCAGGAGGCCCAGCTCCTCGGCGACGGCGTCCTGTTCCTGGAGGGCGAGCCGGTCGGTGGCCCGTCCGGTCGCGAGGTGCAGCGCGTCGCGGGTGTCGAGGAGGCGGCGGCGGGCGGCGTCCAGCCCCTCGCGGGGCGCGTCGGCGAGCCAGGAGGCGGCCACGGCGCGCAGCACCTGGGCGTCGCGGAGCCCTCCCCTGGCCTCCTTCAGATCGGGTTCCAGGAGGAACTGGAGCTCGCCCATCCGCTCGGCCCGCTCGCGGCACAGGGCGTCGAGTTCGGGGAGCCGCTTGGGGGCCTGGTTGCGCCAGTCCGCGAGGACGGCGGTGCGCAGGGCGGAGACGAGCCCGAGGTCGCCCGCGACCGGCCGGGCGTCGAGCAGGCCGAGGTGGACCTTGAGGTCGTCCGCGGCCGTCTTCAGGGCCTCGGCGGGGGTGCGCACGGAGTGGTCGAGGGCGAGGCCCAGGTCCCAGACCGGGTACCAGATGCGGTCGGCGAGCGTGGCGACGGTGCCCGCGTCGGCGCTGCCGTCGTGCAGCAGGACCAGGTCGAGGTCGCTGCGCGGGGAGAGTTCACCGCGCCCGTAGCCGCCGACGGCGACGAGCGCCACCCCTCGTGGCGGCCGGGCGGCGGTGAAGAGGCCGGTCAGCCAGTCGTCGGTGAGCCGGGCCAGGGCGGCACGGCGCGGCGGCCCGGACCGGTCCTTCTCGGTGAGAAGGGCCAGCCGGGCCGCCGCGTAACCGCTGGGTCCCGAGTCTTCCGCTCGTGTACTCGTGTCGACGGTCGTCACCCAGCAGCTCCTTAAGTGCCCGTGCCTACAGTGCGTCCGGACCGCGTTCGCCGGTGCGGACCCGTACGGCCGTCTCGACCGGCACGCTCCACACCTTGCCGTCACCGATCTTGCCGGTTCGGGCGGCCTTGACCACGACATCGATGAGCTGTTCGGCGTCGTCGTCCTCGACCAGGACCTCGATACGGATCTTGGGGACGAGGTCGACCGTGTACTCGGCACCGCGGTAGACCTCGGTGTGGCCGCGCTGGCGGCCGTATCCGCTGGCCTCGGTGACCGTGAGCCCCTGGACGCCGAAGGCCTGGAGGGCCTCCTTGATCTCGTCCAGCCGGTGCGGCTTCACGACTGCGGTGATGAGCTTCATGCGTCCACCTTCTTGTTCTCCGTGACGGCGGGGGCGGGGGCGGCGGTCGAGCGCGAGGACGCACCGCCGCCGGCTCCGCTGAAGTCGTACGCGGTCTCGGCGTGCTCGACCTGGTCGATGCCGGAGATCTCGTCGTCCTCGCTGACCCGCATGCCCATCGTCTTGTCGATGAGGAGCGCGAGGATCGCGGAGGCGATCAGAGAGTAGGCGAGGACCGCGAAGACACCCACGGCCTGCTTGCCGAGCTGCTCCAGGCCGCCGCCGTAGAAGAGGCCCTTGGCGTCGGACTGGACGCCGCCGGTGGCGAAGAAGCCGACGAGCAGGGAGCCGACGACACCGCCGACGAGGTGGACGCCGATGACGTCGAGGGAGTCGTCGTAGCCGAACTTGTACTTCAGGCCGACGGCCATGGCGCAGAGGAGGCCCGCGATGGCTCCGATGGCGATCGCGCCGAGCGGCGAGCAGGAGCCGCCGGACGGGGTGATGGCGACGAGGCCCGCGACGGCGCCGGAGGCGGCGCCCAGGGTGGTGAAGGAGCCGTGGCGGAGCTTCTCGTAGCCGAGCCAGGCGAGCATGGCGGCGGCGGTGGCGACCTGGGTGTTGACGAACATGACCGCGCCGACGCCGTCGTCGTTGCCGAGCCACGAGCCGGCGTTGAAGCCGAACCAGCCGAACCAGAGCAGACCGGCGCCGAGCATCACCAGCGGGAGGCTGTGCGGGCGCATCGGGTCCTTCTTGAAGCCGACCCGCTTGCCGATGACGAGGATGACGCCGAGGGCCGCGGCACCGGCGTTGATGTGGACGGCCGTACCGCCGGCGAAGTCGATGACGCCCATCTCGAAGAGCCAGCCGCCGGCGCCCCAGACCCAGTGCGCGACCGGGAAGTAGACGACGGTGACCCACAGGGCGATGAACAGCGCCCAGGCGGTGAACTTGACGCGGTCGGCGAGCGCGCCGCTGATCAGGGCGGGCGTGAGGATCGCGAACATCAGCTGGAAGACGGCGAAGACGTACACCGGGATGGTGTAGCCGTCCCACAGTTCGGTGACGCCGATGCCGCTGAGGCCGACGTACTCGGAGGACCAGCCGATGATCGATCCGGAGTCGGCGCCGAAGGCCATGGAGAAGCCGTAGAGCACCCAGAGGATCGTGACGATCCCGAGGCTGATGAAGCTCATCATCAGCATGTTCAGGGTGGACTTGACGCGGACCATGCCTCCGTAGAAGAAGGCGAGTGCCGGGGTCATCAGCATGACCAGGGCGGAGCAGATGAGCATGAACCCGGTGTTGGCGGCAGACAGCTCGGGGGCGTCTGCGGCCAGGGTCATGATGGCTGGTGCCATCGGCGTCTCCTCGTCGTCGGTACGGCCTGTGCGGGGCGGGGCCGGAGAGCGGCTTTGGCCATGAGGGGTGGCCGGTTATGCGCCAGAGATTCGCGCAGGGCCGTTTCCGCCGATGCCGCACGATGTTTCGCCGCAGTGACGAAGGAGTGGGACGTGTTACGCGACTGTGAACGTCCGGGTCACGGGAAGGTAACGCGCGTACCCTGCGCGCAGAGCCCCCGGAACGTCTACCGGCCGCGACAGTCGTCCCTGGTGTCCTGGCGGCGGGGGAGCCGAGTCGGGCAGTACGGGAACGCTGTCGCGGCCGGAGTGTGCGAGGCCCTGGTGCGGGCCGGCGGGCGGGACGGGCTCGGCCGTCCGTGGGGTCAGACGGCCTCGGCCGTCTCGGGGAGCAGGGCGGTGAGCCGGTCGGTGAGCTGGACGACCTCGGCGACGTCGCGGAAGTCGCGGGCGGCGGTGTCGACGGTCTTGCGCAGCCGGGTGTTGACCCGCTCGGAGCGGACGCTCCTGGCGACGCCGAGCGCCTTCTCGACCAGGACGGCCGACTGCTCGGGCTCGCGCTTGAGGAGGTGCACCGTGGCCATGCCGATGAGGTTCAGTGCGTACGACCGCTGGTGCTCGCTGTCCTTCTCGAAGAGCTGGACGGCCCGCTCCATGACGGGCTCGGCGAGCGAGGCGTAGGTCGGGGAGCGTCCGGCGACATAGGCCAGGTCGCGGTAGGAGTGCGAGTTCTCGCCGTTGAGCTCGGCCTCGGAGAAGAAGCGGATCCAGTCGGGCTCGGGCTCGCCGTCGAGGCCGACGTCGGCGAAGGTGTCCTCGGCCATCCGGACGGCTCGCTTGCACTTGGAGGGCTGGCCCATGTTGGCGTAGGCGCGGGCCTCCATCGCATACAGCATGGCCTGGGTGCGCGGGGTGGCGCAGTCGCGACTGCCGTACTGGGCGAGGTGGATGAGTTCGAGGGCGTCGTCGGGCCGGCCGAGGTGGATCATCTGCCGGCTCATGGAGGAGAGGATGTACGAGCCGAGCGGCTTGTCCCCGGCCTCCTTGGCGGCGTGCAGGGCGAGCACGAAGTACTTCTGGGCGGTGGGCTGCAGGCCCACGTCGTAGCTCATCCACCCGGCCAGTTCGGCCAGTTCGGCCGCGCACCGGAAGAGGCGCCGGCTGGTGGCGGCGGGCTGGGGTTCCTGGAGGAGGTCGGTGACCTCGTGGAGCTGGCCGACGACGGCCTTGCGGCGCAGCCCGCCGCCGCACTGGGCGTCCCACTGGCGGAACATCGCCGTGGTGGATTCGAGGAGGTCGAGCTCCATCGCGGAGAGCTTGCCGGGGCGGTGGCCGGTGGGGATCGGCTCGGGCGGTCCCGGCTCGCCGGGCGGGGTCGGGACGAGCCAGCGCTGCATCGGCTCGATGAGGGAGGGTCCGGCGGCGAGCGCGAGGGAGGTGCCGAGGAAGCCGCGGCGGGCGAGCATGAGGTCGCTGCGGGAGAACTCGCTGAGCAGGGCGACGGTCTGGGGGCCGGCCCAGGGCAGGTCGACCCCGGAGACGGACGGCGCCTGGTGGGCGGTGCGCAGCCCGAGGTCCTCGACGGCGACGACCGAGCCGAACCGCTCGGAGAACAGCTCGGAGAGGATCCGGGGGATCGGCTCGCGCGGCTGCTCGCCGTCGAGCCAGCGGCGCACGCGCGAGGTGTCCGTGGAGATGTGGTGCGCGCCCATCTGGCGCGCCCTGCGGTTCACTTGGCGCGCCAGTTCGCCCTTCGACCAGCCGCTCCGCACGAACCACGAGCTCAGCTGCTCGTTCGGGCGCTTGCCGGCAGTCGTACCGTCTGCGCCGTTGCCGCCCACAGGAACGCCCCCATCCACGTCGAGACTCTGTTGCCGCGAACCCCTAACAGAATGCCGTGTCTTGCGGCGTCCGTCCGGAGCTTCTACTCCTTCGAACGGGAAAGCGGGTTGCCTCCGGCATACCCGCGTGCGCATGGACTCCAGGGTTCGAGCACCGAAAGTAATCCTACGATCACCCCTCCCGCGAGGCGGTTTCAAGAAACGCCACCATTCGCCACCCCTTCGAATGAACTCGCCTGGCGCGGAACGCGATTCACTTGACATGCGACGAACCAGGGTCGGCGGACCGAAGCGCCAGCAGGCGCGCGCCACGGACCGCACCACCTCGCCCGCCCCCGCGCGCCACCCCCGGCGACGGAGCGTGACGGTGGCGATCCGGGTCGTAACCACCGGCGCGTCCGACCCGTTGGAGGGGGCATGGGCTTCACGATCGGCGGCATTCGTGAGATGCGGACGGGCTCGCGCCGCCGCGTCCGCACCACGGAGTGCACAGCGGTGGCCGAGTACACCGGACTGTGGGGCTGGGACGTCGTCCCCGGCGCACGGGCCGTCTCCGGCCAGTGTTCCTGCGGAGACGCGTCCTGTACGGCCCCGGGGGCGCATCCCCTCTCCTTCGCCGAGCCGGTCCCGGCCGGCGCGGGACTCGACGACGCGACCAAGGCGTGGGCCCGCTACCCGGGCGCGGCGCTGCTGCTGCCGGTGGGCCGGGCGTTCGACGTGATCGAGGTCGCCGAGCCGGCGGGGCGGCGGGCGCTGATCCGCCTGGAGCGCATGGGCCTGCCGTTGGGCCCGGTCTGCGCGACGCCCACGGGGCGGGCCCAGTTCTTCGTGGCGCCCGGCGCGGCGGCGGAGCTGCCGCAGCTGCTCTACCGGATGGGCTGGGACGACGCGGACCTGGACCTGCGGGGCCTGGGCCCCGGCGAGCACGTGACGGCGCCGCCCTCGGACCTCGGCGGCCTGGGCCCGGTCCGCTGGCTGCGTCCGCCGACGCTGGACACGGCGGGCGCGCCGCCGCAGGCGCGGCTGCTGCTCGGCACGCTGGCGTACATCTGCCACCGCACGCACTACTGACCGACGACACCGACGCGAAGGGCCCCGCCGGACGATCCGGCGGGGCCCTTCGCGTCGGTGTCTCGCGGGTCAGTCCCCGATGAGGGCGTCGACGAAGGCACCCGGCTCGAAGGGGGCCAGGTCGTCCGGGCCCTCGCCCAGGCCGACGAGCTTGACCGGGACGCCCAGCTCGCGCTGGACGGCGATGACGATGCCGCCCTTGGCCGTGCCGTCGAGCTTGGTGAGCACGATGCCGGTGATGTCCACGACCTCGGCGAAGACGCGCGCCTGGACCAGGCCGTTCTGGCCGGTGGTGGCGTCGAGGACGAGCAGGACCTCGTCCAGCGGGCCGTGCTTCTCGACGACCCGCTTGACCTTGCCCAGCTCGTCCATCAGACCGGTCTTGGTGTGCAGTCGGCCGGCGGTGTCGATGAGGACGACGTCGGCGCCCTCCGCGATGCCCTCCTTGACGGCGTCGAAGGCGATCGACGCCGGGTCGCCGCCCTCGGGGCCGCGGACGGTGCGCGCGCCGACGCGCTCGCCCCAGGTCTGGAGCTGGTCGGCGGCGGCGGCACGGAAGGTGTCGGCGGCGCCGAGGACGACGGAGCGGCCGTCGGCGACCAGGACTCGGGCGAGCTTGCCCGTGGTCGTGGTCTTGCCGGTGCCGTTGACGCCGACGACCATGACGACGCCCGGGGTGCCCGGGTCGCTCTCGGTCTTCACGGAGCGGTCGAAGTCGGGGCCGAGGAGGGCGACGAGCTCCTCGCGCAGCAGGCCGCGCAGCTCCTCGGGGGTGCGGGTGCCGAGCACGCGGACGCGCTCGCGCAGCCGCTCGACCAGTTCCTGGGTCGGGGCGACGCCGACGTCGGCGGTGAGCAGGGTCTCCTCGATCTCCTCCCAGGTGTCCTCGTCGAGGTTGTCCCGCGACAGCAGCGCGAGCAGCCCCTTGCCGAGGGAGTTCTGGGAGCGGGCGAGGCGGGCGCGGAGCCGTACGAGACGGCCCGCGGTCGGCTCGGGGATCTCGATCTCGGGCGCGGGCGCCTCGGCGACGACCGGGTCCTCGACGGCGGCGGGGGCCTCGACGGCCTCCTCCGCGGTCGGGAGGTCGACCTCCTCGATGGTGCGGCGTGGCTCTTCCCGCGGTGTCTCCGCCTCCTCGCCGACGTGCGGCTCGGCGGGCGGAGCGGTGATGGTCGGCGTGGTGGACGGTGCCTCGGGCGGTGGCAGCTGCTTCTTCTTGCGGCCGCTGATCACGAGCCCGCTGGTCACGGCGACGGCGACGACCAGGGCGATGACTACAGCAAGAATGAGTTCCATAACGGGTCCAGTATCGGCCACGAACGGACCGTAGGAGGAGCACGTACGCTGGGTGGGTCCCCCACCCCCCGCACGGAGTACCGCCATGCCCCCTGCCGCCGAAACCGCCGCGGATTCCCCCGTAGAAGCCGAAAGCGCAGTCGAGACGCGCGGTCTCGAACCCGTCCCCGACGCCGAGCGCTCCGGCCGCGTCCGCGAGCTGTTCCCGACCTGGGTGGCCGCCAACATCAGTGTGCTTCTTCTCACGATGGGCGCCGGGCTGATCGTCTTCAACGGCCTGAACTTCTGGCAGGTGCTCGTCGTCGCGACGGCGGCGCCGATCCTCTCGTACGGGATCGTCGGCCTGATATCGATCGCCGGAAAGCGCGGCGGCTCCCCCGGCATGGCGCTGTCGCGGGCCGTGTTCGGCCAGCGCGGCAACCTATTCCCCGGCTCGCTGATCTGGGTGGCCCGCTGGGGCTGGGAGACGATCAACGCGGTCACCGGCGCCTACGCCGTGCTGACCGTGCTCGACCTGCTCTTCGGGATCGAGTCGAACACCGCGCTGATCGTCATCACGCTGCTGCTCTTCGTCGCCTGCACCTTCCTGGTGTCCGGGCTCGGCATCAACGCGCTGCGGGTGTGCAGCACGTGGTCGACGTACCTCTTCGGCGCGTTCTCGGTGCTCGTGCTGGTCTATCTGGTCGCGAACACCGACTGGTCGGCGGTCTTCGACAAGCCGGCCGGTTCGACGGCGATGATGATCGCCGGCATCGGCACGATCGCGGCGGGCGGCATCAGCTGGGTGCCCTCCGGCCCGGACTTCACCCGCTATCTGCCGCGCACCGCCTCCTCGAAGGCGATGGTCGGCACCACGGTCGGCGGCGCCGGGATCGTCGTGCTGCCGATGGTCCTGATGGGCGCGGTGATGGCGGTGGCCACCCCGGACCTCGCCTCGGCGCAGGACCCGGTCTCGTTCATCGGTGAGCTGCTGCCGGCCTGGATCTCGGTGCCGTACCTGCTCATCGCGCTGATCGGGATGCTGCTGATCAACTCGATGTCGATGTACTCGGCGGGGTTCACCGCGCAGACGCTCGGCATCAAGGTCTCGCGCGCGGCGGCGGTCAGCGTCAACGCCGTGATCAGCCTGGTCTTCGGCTTCCTCCTGATGGTGGTGGCGACCAGCTTCATCGGCTCGTTCATCTCCTTCCTGACGCTGCTCGCGGTGGCGTTCTCGGCGTGGATCGGCGTCTTCGGCGTCGACATGCTGCGCCGCCGCTCGTACGACGGCGAGGCGCTCATGGACACGGGCCGGACCAGCGCGTACTGGTACCGGGGCGGTTACGCCTGGCAGGCGATGACGGCGTGGGCGGTGGCGCTCGTGGCGGGGCTGCTGTTCACGAAGGTCGACTGGTTCTCCGGTCCGCTCGCCTCCTCCTGGGTCGGCGAGAACGGGCTCGGCTGGGCGGCGACGATCGTGGTCGCGGGCGGGCTGTACGGCGTGCTGCCGAGGGACCGGGCGCGGGTCGCCGCGGAGCCCGCCGAGGCCCGCGCGTCCGTTTCCGTCTGACCCGGAATCCGACCCGGACCGTTCTCATCTGACGCCACGTCAGATACCGTCCCCCTTCGCCGGCATCCCACGCGCGGAGGGGGACTTCCCATGCCCTTCACAGTCGTACGGTTCAACCTCGTCGATCCGCACGCGACCCCCGAGTCCCTCTCGGAGCGCTACCGGGCCGCCCTCGCCATGGCCGCCTACGCCGACGAGCACGGCGTGGACACCGTCCAGACCGAGGAGCACCACGGCGCGGCCAACAACTGGCTGCCCTCGCCCTTCGCCTTCGCGGGCGCGGTCTTCGGCGCGACGAAGAGAATCGCGGTCACCGTCTCCGCGATCATCGGGCCGCTGCACGACCCGCTGCGGCTCGCGGAGGAGATCGCCGTCCTCGACCTGCTGAGCGGCGGCCGTCTGGTGACGGTCGCGGGCATCGGCTACCGGCCGGAGGAGTACGAGGAGCGCGGGGTCGACTGGGGCCGCCGGGGCAAGCTCCAGGACCTGCTCCTGGAGACCCTGCTCAAGGCGTGGTCCGGCGAGCCCTTCACCTACGAGGGCCGTACGGTACGGGTCACCCCGCGGCCCTTCACCCAGCCGCATCCGCTGCTGCTCGTGGGCGGCTCGTCGAGGGCGGCGGCCCGGCGGGCGGCACGCCTCGGACTGCCTCTCTTCCCGAGCGCGCACCTGCCGGAGCTGGAGACGTACTACCGGGAGCGGTGCGCGGAGTACGGCACCGAGGGCTGGACGATGATGCCGGCCGAGAAGACCCCGCTGCTGCACGTCTCGGAGGACCCCGACCGTTCGTGGAAGCTGTACGGGGAGCACTTCCTGCACGAGGCGCGGACGTACGCGTCCTGGCAGTCGAAGGACATCACCTCCGCGGTGCGCTCGGCGGCGACGACGGTGGCCGAGCTGCGCGCCGAGGGGGTCTACCGGATCGTCACGCCCGAGGAGTGCGTGACGCTCGGGCAGGAGCTGGAGAGCCTGGTGCTGCATCCGCTCTGCGGCGGGATGCCGGTCGAGGAGGGGTGGCGGTCGCTGCGGCTGCTCGGGGAGACGGTGCTGCCCCGGCTCAGGGCATAGGGCCCTGGCCGGGGCAGTCCCGGTGCGAGGAGAGGGGCAGCGGGGTTTAGCCCATCTCCTCCAACGCCTTGCCCTTGGTCTCCTTCACGTACCTGAGCACGAAGGGGATGGAGAGCACGGCGAAGACCGTGTAGATGATGTACGTGCCCGAGAGGTTCCAGTCCGCCAGGGACGGGAAGCTCGCGGTGATGGCCCAGTTGGCGATCCACTGCGCGGAGGCGGCGACGCCGAGGGCGGCGGCGCGGATCCGGTTGGGGAACATCTCGCCGAGGAAGACCCAGACCACCACGCCCCAGGAGAGGGCGAAGAAGAGCACGAAGACGTGGGCGGCGACGAGCGCCACGACGCCCTGGGTGTTGGGGAGCTTGCCGTCGACGAGGTCGGCGGAGAAGGCCCAGGCCTCGAAGGCGAGGGCGATCGCCATGCCGACGGAGCCGACGAGCGCGAGCGGCTTGCGGCCCACCCGGTCGACCAGGACCATCGCGATGACCGTGCCGATGATGTTGATGATCGACGTCGTGAACGAGTAGAAGAACGAGCTGGTGGGGTCGATGCCGACCGACTGCCAGAGCGTCGAGGAGTAGTAGAACGCGACGTTGATGCCGACGAGCTGCTGGAAGACCGAGAGCCCGATGCCGACCCAGACGATGGGCAGCAGCTTGAACCGTGTGCCGGCCTGGAGCAGGTCCTTGAAGGTGGACTTGTGCTCGCTGCGCATCGCCTGCTCGATCTCGGCGACGCGGTGGTCGAGGTTGACCCCGTGGCCCTCGACCTCGGAGAGGACCTCCTTCGCCCGGTCGGTCTTGCCGACCGAGATGAGGAAGCGGGGCGACTCCGGGATCGCGAAGGAGAGCAGACCGTAGAGCAGGGCCGGGACGACCATCACGCCGAGCATCCACTGCCAGGCTTCGAGGCCGCCGATCTCGCCCCGCTGGTCGCCGTCGGCGAGCTGCAGGATGCCGTAGTTGACCAGCTGGGAGATGGCGATGCCGATGACGATGGCGGCCTGCTGGAAGGAGCCGAGGCGACCGCGGTAGGCGGCGGGGGCGACCTCGGCGATGTACGCCGGGCCGATGACGGAGGCCATGCCGATGGCGAAGCCGCCGACGATCCGCCAGAGGGCGAGGTCCCAGAGGGCGAAGGGCAGGGCGGAGCCCACGGCGCTGACGGCGAAGAGCACGGCGGCGATCTGCATGCAGCGGATGCGGCCGATGCGGTCGGCGATCCGGCCCGCGGTCGCGGCCCCGATGGCGCAGCCGATCAGGGCGATGGCGATGACCTGGGCCAGGGTGCCGGAGCCGATGTCGTAGCGGTCCCTGATGGCCTCGACGGCGCCGTTGATGACGGCGCTGTCGTAGCCGAAGAGGAATCCGCCCATCGCGGCCGAGGCCGTGATGAAGATGACGTGGCCGAGGTGGTCCGGGTGGGCGGCCCGGCCTTCGGACGGCGGCGGCGTGGGCGCCTGCGCGGTGTGGGGCACATGGACTCCTAGGCTCCGGCGGCGTCGCCGGGGGGGGGCGAGCCCTTCCAGTGGCGCACAACATCACGCCGCCCACCACGTGAAGGTAAAAGCAACGTTGCAGAGACTATGCCTTCAAGTTTCGAAGTCAATACCTGATGTCGTATGACTTAAAACAAGCCCTCTGGCTCGATGTGTTCAAGACTTGAAGTTGATGGGGTGGATCAGCGGAGCCGCTGGCTGATGACCTTCGAGACGCCGTCGCCCTGCATGGAGACGCCGTACAGCGCGTCCGCGACCTCCATCGTCCGCTTCTGGTGCGTGATCACGATGAGCTGCGAGGACTCCTGGAGCTCCTGCATGATCCGGATCAGCCGCTGGAGGTTGGTGTCGTCGAGCGCCGCCTCGACCTCGTCCATCACGTAGAACGGGCTGGGGCGGGCCTTGAAGATGGAGACCAGCATCGCCACGGCGGTCAGCGAACGCTCACCGCCGGAGAGCAGCGAGAGCCGCTTGACCTTCTTGCCCGGCGGGCGGGCCTCCACGTCGACGCCGGTGGTGAGCATGTTGTCGGGGTCGGTCAGGATCAGCCTCCCCTCGCCGCCGGGGAAGAGCCGGGAGAACACGCCCTCGAACTCGCGGGCGGTGTCCCGGTACGCCTCGGTGAAGACCTGCTCGACCCGGATGTCGACCTCCTTCACGACCTGAAGGAGGTCGGCCCGGGTCTTCTTGAGGTCCTCCAGCTGCTCGGAGAGGAACTGGTGCCGCTCCTCGAGCGCCGCGAACTCCTCGAGGGCCAGCGGATTCACCTTTCCGAGCTGCTGGTACGCCCGCTCGGCGGCCTTGAGCCGCTTCTCCTGCTCCGAACGGACGAACGGCCTCGGCTGGTTGCGCGGGTGCTCGGGGTCCTCCGGCAGCTCCTCGCCCTCGGCGGGCGGTGACGGCGGTACCAGCTGGTGGGGGCCGTACTCGGAGACGAGGCCGGCCGGTTCGACGCCCAGTTCCTCCAGGGCCTTGGTCTCCAACTGCTCGATCCGCATCCGCTTCTCGGCTCCGAGGACCTCGCCCCGGTGCACGGAGTCGGTGAGCTTGTCCAGCTCGGCCTTCAGGTCGCGCCCCCGGGTGCGGGCGGCGGACAGGCCCTGCTCGCGCGCGCCCTTCGCGGCGTCGGCGAGGGCGCGCTCCTGCTCGGCCCGGACGAGGGAGACCTCGACATGGGCGAGGAGCTGGCGGGCACCGGCGGCCACCGCCCCGGCGACCGCCGCCTCGTGCCGCATCCGGGCCCGCCGCTGCTCGGCGCGCGTGCCTCGCGTTCGGCGCGGGCTCCCCGGTCGAGGGAGTCGGCCCGCCCCGCGAGCCCCTTGACGCGTTCCTCGTGGGTACGGAGCTGGAGCCGGGCCTCCATCTCCGTCTGGCGGGCGTTGGCGCCGTCGGCGGCGAGCCGGTCGCGCACGGAGGTGTCGGGCTCCTCCTCGGCCGGGGTCTCCTCGACGACGAACAGCCGCTCGGTCAGCTCCTCGGCCTCGTGGAGCGCCTTCTCCAGCGCCTCCTCGGCGCGGGCGGCATATCGACATCGCTCCCCACGGTGTCGGGTCGGGCGTGAGCCTGTGCGCGGCCCTCCAGCTCTGCGCGGCGACGCCCAACCTGCGAACGTACGA